>NZ_LZSW01000049.1:0-185559 GCF_001665615.1 Mycobacterium sp. 852014-52144_SCH5372336 | reverse complement strand
AGATGTGTATAAGAGACAGGCCGACGAGCGAGTGGCAGCCCGCACCCGCCGACGGGCGCTGGATTCCGCCGGGTGCCCCGGGCAGCAACTGGGTGTCGCGCGGCAACGGATCGACGACCGAGTACGTCGGCAGGCGCCGGGCCCCAGAACCCGAGGACGATCTGGTCGGCCCGGTCGCTGAGCCCGACCTCTCGACACCGCCGCCCGAACCGCCACGAGGCAGACATTCGGCGCCGCCGGCCAGCGGCGATCCGGGGCGCCCCGCGCAGCAGACCGTGCCCCCAGAACCGCCGGAACCCTCCCCGGAATCACCGGCTCCCACCGGGCGGCGGCACCGCAACGCCGACGACCCCGACACCGCCGGACAGTCCGTCGCCGAACTGTTGGCCCGGCTGCAGGCGAGCCCCACACCGGGCGGGCGTCGCAGACGCCGCGAGGAGTGAGTTAATCTCGTAGCGACCGTCCGGTACCCGCACCGCGGGACTGGAACGTACACCCATCAACTCGCAGCGAGGTCGACTTCATGGTCGCCATGGGGACCCCACCTGGCGGATTCCGCCCGGCGCGGCTCACTGTCGGCATCGTTTCGGCAGGTCGTGTCGGTTCCGCGCTGGGTGTCGCCCTCGAGCGCGCCGAGCACGTCGTGGTGGCGTGCAGCGGGGTTTCGCGTGCGTCGCGCGACCGCGCCCAGCGCCGGCTGCCCGACACCGCGGTGCTTCCGGTCGACGAGGTGGCCAGCCGTTCCGAACTGCTGATCCTCGCGGTGCCCGACGCCGAGCTCGAGAAGTTGGTGTCCGGTCTGGCCGCGACCGGGTCGGTGCGGTCGGGCACGATCGTCGCGCACACCTCCGGTGCGAACGGAATCGCCGTGCTGGCGCCGCTGACGTCGCAGGGCTGCATACCGTTGGCGATCCATCCGGCGATGACCTTCACCGGCACCGACGAGGACATCGACCGCTTGGCCGACACCTGCTTCGGGGTCACGGCTGCCGATGAGGTCGGATACGCGATCGCCCAATCGCTTGTGCTCGAGATCGGCGGGGAGCCGTTCCGGGTCCGCGAGGACGCACGCACGCTCTATCACGCGGCACTGGCGCATGCCAGCAATCACCTGGTGACGGTGCTGCTCGACGCGGTCGAGGGCTTGCGGTCGGCACTGTGGGGCCAGGAGCTGCTCGGCCAGGAACTGGTCGGCGATGCGCCGGGCGGTCTGCCCGAGCGGGTCGTCGGCCCGCTGGCGCGCGCGTCTTTGGAGAACGCGCTGCAACGCGGGCAGGCGGCATTGACCGGCCCGGTGGCACGCGGGGACGCCGCCGCTGTGGCGCGTCATCTGGAAGCCCTTACGGAGGTGAATCCCGAATTGGCGCAGGCATATCGGGCGAACTCATTGCGCACCGCCCAGCGTGCGCACGCCCCAGACCAGGTGGTCGCCGTGCTCGCCGCCGATCCGGACCGCGGCGGGAGCTCGCGACGGACGGAGACGGGCCGATGACCGTCCGCAAACCGCAGTTCACGGCGGGCGAACTGAACGTCTACTCGAAACCCGGTGACGTCGCGGCGGTCACCAGGGCGTTGCGTGCCACCGGTCGGCGCGTGATGCTGGTCCCGACGATGGGCGCTCTGCACGAGGGTCACCGCATGCTCATCCGCTCCGCCAAGCGTGTCCAGGGCGCCGTCGTGGTGGTGTCGGTCTTCGTCAACCCGCTGCAGTTCGGGGCGGGTGAGGACCTCGAGGCGTATCCGCGCACGCTCGACGACGACCTCGCCGCCCTGGGCGAGGAAGGCGTCGAGATCGCGTTCACGCCGACCGTCGCCGACATGTACCCCGACGGCACCCGCACGTCGGTCCATCCCGGGCCGCTCGGTGCCGATCTCGAAGGTGCTTCTCGGCCAACGCATTTCGCGGGTGTGCTGACGGTGGTGCTCAAGCTGCTCAACATTGTCCGTCCCGACCACGCGTTCTTCGGGGAGAAGGACTACCAGCAGTTGGCGCTGATCCGGCAGATGGTCGCCGACCTCAACGTCGACACCAGGATCGTCGGTGTGCCGATCGTGCGGGAGGCCGACGGGCTGGCGATGTCGTCGCGCAACCGGTATCTGGACCCCGAGCAGCGCGAACATGCGGGCGCGCTGTCGGCCGCGCTGCTGGCCGGGATGTACGCCGCGGGGGAGGGGACCGCGGCAGCGTTGGACGCCGCACGCGCGGTGCTCGACTCGGTGCCGGCCATCGAGGTCGATTATCTCGACGTGCGCGACCCGATGCTCGGGCCCGCACCGGAGGTCGGGGCGGCGCGCATGTTGGTGGCCGGCCGCCTGGGGCCCACGAGGCTGCTGGACAACATCGCCATAGATATCGGGGTGCCGTCGGGGCCTGGCCCGGACGTCGCGTTTGACGAGCACGAACTTCCTTGGAGGAACTGATGTTACGGACAATGCTGAAATCGAAGATCCACCGCGCGACGGTCACGAAGGCCGACCTGCACTACGTCGGATCGGTGACCATCGACGCCGACCTCATGGAGGCCGCCGACCTGCTCGAGGGGGAGCAGGTGACGATCGTCGACATCGACAACGGCGCCCGGCTGGTGACGTATGCCATCACCGGTGAGCGTGGCAGCGGCGTGATCGGGATCAACGGTGCGGCAGCGCATCTCGTGCATCCCGGGGATCTGGTTATCCTGATCGCCTACGGCACCATGGAGGATGCCGAAGCCAGGGCGTACCAACCGCGGATCGTGTTCGTCGACGCCGACAACAAGCAGGTCGACCTCGGTCACGATCCGGCTTTCGTACCGGCCGACGCGGCCGAGTTGATATCGCCACGGTGAGACCGTGTTACTAGCCATCGACGTCCGTAACACCCACACAGTCGTGGGTTTGGTGTCGGGTTCCGGAGAGCACGCCAAAGTCGTGCAGCAGTGGCGGATTCGCACCGAATCGGAAGTCACCGCCGATGAACTCGCCCTGACCATCGACGGGCTGATCGGCGACGACTCCGAACGCCTGACCGGGGCGGCCGGGCTGTCGACCGTCCCGTCGGTGATGCACGAACTGCGCGAGATGTTGCGCCAGTACTGGCCGTCGGTGCCGCATGTGTTGATCGAGCCCGGTGTCCGCACGGGGATCCCGCTGCTGGTGGACAACCCGAAGGAGGTCGGCGCCGACCGCATCGTGAACTGCCTGGCGGCCTACCACAAGTACGGCACCGCGGCCATCGTCGTCGACTTCGGCTCGTCGATCTGCGTCGACGTGGTCTCGGCGAAGGGCGAGTTCCTCGGCGGCGCGATCGCTCCCGGTGTCGAGGTGTCGTCTGACGCGGCCGCGGCGCGATCGGCGGCGTTGCGTCGCGTCGAGCTGACCCGACCGCGTTCGGTCATCGGGAAGAACACCGTCGAGTGCATGCAGGCCGGTGCGGTGTTCGGATTCGCCGGCCTGGTCGACGGCCTGGTGCAGCGCATCCGAGACGACGTCGACGGCTTCGGGGGCACCGACATCGCGGTGGTCGCCACCGGGCACACCGCGCCGCTTCTGCTGCCGGATATGCGCACGGTTCAGCATTACGACGAGCACCTCACCCTCGACGGCTTGCGTCTGGTGTTCGAGCGCAACCGCGACAACCAGCGCGGCCGCCTCAAACAGGCCCGCTGAAGGATGATTTCGGTGGCCAACCGGTTGCCAGGTCAGCGTCGACGCACCGAAATTCCTCGTCGGCGCACCTTCATTTAGGCTGGCACGACGTGACCGAACCCGACCCCTCCCGCACCACACCGGCCGCGGACGCCACAGCCGAGCCTGACCTTCCGGAGCAGTACCGGATCCGTCAGGCCAAGCGTGAGCGGCTGCTCGCCGAGGGGCGCGAGCCGTATCCGGTGGAGATCGCGCGCACCCATTCCCTAGCCGAGATCCGCGCGGCCTATCCCGATCTGGCCGCCGGCGACGAGACGGGCCAGCTCGTGGGTGTGGCCGGACGGGTGATGTTCGCCCGCAACTCCGGAAAGCTGTGCTTTGCCACGCTGCAGGAGGGGGACGGGACCCAGCTGCAGGCGATGATCAGCCTCAACAAGGTAGGACAGGAATCGCTGGACGCGTGGAAGGCCGACGTAGACCTCGGCGACATCGTCTTCGTGCGCGGTGAGGTGATCAGCTCCCGGCGCGGCGAACTCTCGGTCCTTGCCGACTCGTGGCAAATGGCTTCGAAGGCCCTTCGGCCGCTGCCGGTGGCGCACAAGGAGATGAGCGAAGAGGCCCGGGTTCGGCAGCGCTACGTCGATCTCATCGTGCGTCCCGAGGCCAGGACTGTCGCTCGCCAGCGGGTCGCGGTGGTGCGCGCGGTGCGGACGGCGCTGGAACGGCGCGGATTCCTGGAAGTCGAAACTCCGATGCTGCAGACACTCGCGGGCGGCGCTGCGGCGCGGCCGTTCGTGACGCACTCCAATGCGCTCGATGCCGACCTATATCTGCGTATCGCTCCGGAACTGTTTCTCAAGCGCGCACTGGTAGGTGGATTCGAGCGAGTCTTCGAGTTGAATCGGGTGTTCAGAAACGAAGGCGCCGATTCCACGCATTCTCCGGAATTCGCGATGCTCGAGACATATCAGGCATACGGGACCTACGACGATTCCGCCGTCGTGACCCGAGAGATTATTCAAGAAGTCGCAGACGAGGCGATCGGAACACGCGAGGTGCCATTGCCCGATGGCACTGTCTATGATCTTGATGGCGAATGGCAGTCCGTCGAAATGTATCCGTCACTGTCTGAAGCTCTGGGCGAAGAGATCACACCGGAAACACCGGCCGAGAAGTTATGGGCGATCGCCGATCGTCTCGGAGTCGAGATCCCTCGCGACCGGGGTTACGGTCACGGGAAATTGGTCGAGGAACTGTGGGAGCACACCGTCGGGAACACCTTGTGGGCGCCCACGTTCGTCCGTGATTTCCCCGTCGAGACGACCCCCCTTACGCGGCCGCACCGCAGTATTGAGGGCGTCACCGAGAAATGGGATCTCTATATCCGGCGTTTCGAACTGGCGACCGGCTATTCGGAGTTGATCGATCCCGTAATCCAACGCGAAAGGTTCGAAGCCCAGGCGAGGGCGGCGGCCGCAGGTGACGACGAGGCGATGGTCCTTGACGAGGATTTTCTGGCAGCCCTGGAGTATGCCATGCCGCCGTCGACGGGCACCGGAATGGGTATCGACAGATTGATGATGGCCCTGACGGGACTGTCGATTAGAGAGACGGTTTTGTTCCCGATTGTTCGGCGCCACGGCAACTGAACGCGGCGGCGTATGATCTTTGTTGTATAGCGCACACAGATATGGCACATTGGTGCCGGGTTCGATACTTTACTGCGGTCCTGTGATCGCGCAGAAGGGCGTGTTTAAATGGCGAAGAAAGTTACCGTCACCTTGGTCGATGATTTCGACGGCGAAGGTGCGGCCGACGAGACTGTTGAATTCGGCCTCGACGGGGTCACCTATGAGATCGACCTTTCTTCGAAGAATGCCGCAAAACTGCGCGACGCCCTGAAGCCGTGGGTCGATTCCGGTCGTCGGGTCGGCGGCCGTCGGCGCGGACGTGCCGCCGGGTCGGGCCGCGGGCGGGCGGCGATCGATCGCGAGCAAAGCGCGGCGATCCGCGAGTGGGCCCGGCGTAACGGACACAATGTGTCGACGCGTGGGCGCATTCCCGCCGACGTGATCGACGCCTTCCACGCCGCCACGTAGAGGCGCTCCTCACGCGCGCCGTGTCGGTTGTTCGCTAGCCGCGAAGCCATCGGGGCTCGATTGGGAAACGAATCGGCCCACCGATGCGTTGCTCTCCCATAGCGGCGGGTATTCGATCCCGTGCGCGTCGATGCCCCGGGTGTCCGCTTAGAGCAGACCGGCGGGCGGGACGCGCCGCCCTACTGCCCACTAGAGTGGACGGTGGTGTGGTGCGTACTCGAGACCGTTGGGCGCGCGTGGCACCGACCAAATGATGGAGAGCAGGTAACCACCGATGTTTGAGAGATTCACCGACCGTGCCCGCAGGGTCGTCGTCCTGGCTCAAGAAGAGGCCCGGATGCTCAACCACAACTACATCGGCACCGAGCACATCCTGTTGGGACTTATTCACGAGGGTGAGGGCGTAGCGGCCAAGTCGCTGGAGTCGCTGGGCATCTCGCTCGAGGGCGTGCGCAGCCAGGTCGAAGAGATCATCGGCCAGGGCCAGCAGGCGCCGTCGGGCCATATCCCGTTCACCCCGCGCGCCAAGAAGGTGCTGGAGCTGAGCCTCCGCGAGGCGCTGCAACTCGGCCATAACTACATCGGCACCGAGCACATCCTGCTCGGCCTCATCCGTGAGGGCGAGGGCGTCGCAGCCCAGGTGCTCGTGAAGCTGGGCGCCGAGCTCACCCGGGTGCGTCAGCAGGTCATCCAGCTGCTTTCGGGCTACCAGGGCAAGGAGACCGCGGAAGCCGGCACCGGCGGACGCGGCGGCGAGGCGGGCAACCCGTCCACCTCGCTGGTGCTCGACCAGTTCGGCCGCAACCTGACCGCGGCCGCGATGGAGGGCAAGCTCGACCCCGTCATCGGCCGCGAGAAGGAAATCGAGCGGGTGATGCAGGTGCTGAGCCGTCGCACCAAGAACAACCCGGTGCTGATCGGCGAGCCCGGCGTCGGCAAGACCGCCGTCGTCGAGGGCCTGGCGCAGGCCATCGTGCACGGCGACGTGCCCGAGACGCTGAAGGACAAGCAGCTCTACACGCTGGACCTCGGCTCGCTGGTCGCGGGCAGCCGCTACCGCGGTGACTTCGAAGAGCGCCTGAAGAAGGTCCTCAAGGAGATCAACACCCGCGGCGACATCATCCTGTTCATCGACGAGCTGCACACGCTGGTCGGTGCGGGTGCGGCCGAGGGCGCCATCGACGCCGCTTCGATCCTGAAGCCGAAGCTGGCCCGCGGCGAGCTGCAGACCATCGGCGCCACCACGCTTGACGAGTACCGCAAGTACATCGAGAAGGACGCCGCGCTGGAGCGTCGCTTCCAGCCGGTGCAGGTCGGTGAGCCGACCGTCGCGCACACCATCGAGATCCTCAAGGGTCTGCGCGACCGCTACGAGGCGCACCACCGCGTCTCGATCACCGACGGCGCCATCGCCGCGGCGGCCACCCTGGCCGACCGCTACATCAACGACCGGTTCCTGCCGGACAAGGCGATCGACCTGATCGACGAGGCCGGCGCCCGGATGCGGATCCGGCGTATGACCGCGCCGCCAGACCTGCGCGAGTTCGACGAGAAGATCGCCGACGCGCGCCGGGAGAAGGAGTCTGCCATCGACGCGCAGGACTTCGAGAAGGCTGCCAGCCTGCGCGATAAGGAGAAGCAGCTCGTCGCGCAGCGTGCCGAGCGCGAGAAGCAGTGGCGCTCAGGTGATCTCGACGTTGTCGCCGAGGTCGACGACGAGCAGATCGCCGAGGTACTCGGCAACTGGACCGGCATCCCCGTGTTCAAGCTGACCGAGGAGGAGACCACCCGGCTGCTGCGCATGGAGGAGGAGCTGCACAAGCGGATCATCGGCCAGGAGGACGCCGTCAAGGCGGTCAGCAAGGCGATCCGGCGTACCCGTGCAGGCCTGAAGGACCCGAAGCGTCCGTCCGGTTCGTTCATCTTCGCCGGCCCGTCCGGCGTCGGTAAGACGGAGCTGTCCAAGGCGCTGGCCAACTTCCTGTTCGGCGACGACGACGCGCTCATTCAGATCGACATGGGCGAGTTCCACGACCGGTTCACCGCCTCGCGGCTGTTCGGCGCCCCTCCGGGCTACGTCGGCTACGAGGAGGGTGGCCAGCTCACCGAGAAGGTGCGGCGCAAGCCGTTCTCGGTCGTGCTGTTCGACGAGATCGAGAAGGCCCACCAGGAGATCTACAACAGCCTGTTGCAGGTCCTCGAGGACGGCCGCCTGACCGACGGCCAGGGCCGCACGGTCGACTTCAAGAACACCGTGCTGATCTTCACGTCGAACCTGGGCACGTCCGACATCTCCAAGGCGGTCGGGCTGGGCTTCTCCCAGGGTGGCGGAGACAACAACTACGAGCGGATGAAGCAGAAGGTCAACGACGAGCTGAAGAAGCACTTCCGCCCGGAGTTCCTCAACCGTATCGACGACATCATCGTGTTCCACCAGCTGACCCGCGACGAGATCATCAAGATGGTCGACCTGATGATCGGCCGCGTGTCCACCCAGCTGAAGGCCAAGGACATGACGATGGAGCTGACGGACCGGGCCAAGGAGTTGCTGGCCAAGCGCGGGTTCGATCCCGTGCTCGGCGCGCGGCCGCTGCGGCGCACCATCCAGCGCGAGATCGAGGACCAGCTGTCGGAGAAGATCTTGTTCGAGGAGATCGGCCCCGGCCAGCTCATCACGGTCGACGTCGACAACTGGGACGGCGAAAGCGCCGGAGAGGACGCGGTGTTCACGTTCAAGGGCACCAAGCGGCCGGCTCCGGTGGCCGAGCCGGACCTGGCCCAGGCCGGTGCGGCAGGCGCTGCAGGCCCAGCCGAATAGCGGCATCACGCAGAGAGAACGGGCGGTACCCACACGGGTGCCGCCCGTTTTCCGTCCGATCCCGCTACCGCTGGACCGAGTGGTTAGGATGTGCGATGTTATCGGCGGGCGAAGGAATCTGGTGAGAATCCAGAACGGTCGCGCCACTGTGTCAAGTCAGACCCGACGCTCGCCGTCACCTTAGAACTCGGGACGCGAAAATCCCGGAAAGGACACCGACATGACCTCACCCGACGCCCGCAAAAGCGTTGCACCCGCACTCGACCTGTCCGCCACTGGAGCGGCCGTGTGGCTGTCGGCAACCACCTTCCTGGCGCTGTTGGTGCTCTACTTCATCGGCTTGGACCAGGGCGCGACGTCGGTGTTCGGTGCGGACAACACCGCGATCCACGAGTTCGTGCACGACGCTCGCCACCTGCTCGGCTTCCCCTGCCACTGACGGGCCGAGGTAACCGAACATGGAAAAGCAGATCATCTGGCGTGGCCTGCTCGCAGGTGCCGTCGCCGGCGTACTCGCATTCGTCTTCGCGCGCATCTTCGTCGAACCGCAGATCGAACTGGCCATCGCCTATGAGGACGGTGTCGGGGCCGCGCACGAGGCGCTGGAACACGCCGAAGGCGCGGGTCATAGCCACGGTGAGGGCGGCGGATTCGAGCGCGCCGTTCAGATGAACATCGGTATGGGGCTGGGCGTATTGCTGTTCAGCCTGGCGATCGGCGCGATCTTCGCGGTGATCTTCGCCGTGGCCTACGGCCGCATCGGCAATATCTCGGCACGCCTGCTGTCGGTGTATGTGGCCGGCGGAATGCTGTTGAGCCTGTACGTCGTTCCCGCCCTGAAGTATCCCCCCAGCCCGCCTGCTCTGAGCCTGGACGAGACCATCCGCCAGCGCACGCTGCTGTACCTGCTGACGGTGGTTTTGTCGGCGGCGCTTCTGGTCGGCGCGGTGTATCTGGGCCGACGGCTGGCCGAACGCCTGGGGACATGGAATGCGGCGCTGGCCGCTGCGGGGTCCTACATCGTCGCGGTGGCGGTCGTGATGCTGGTGCTGCCGAGCATCAACGAGACACCGGGACCGTTGACCGACGACGCCGGAAACATTGTCTACGAGGGCTTCCCGGCGGATGTGCTCTATGAGTTCCGGCTGTACTCGTTGGGCACCCAGATCGTCATGTACACGACGATCGCATTGGTCTTCGGTGCGATGGCCGCGCGGCTGCTCGAACAGAACCGCCGGGAGAGCATCCCTGCGTGAGTGAGGTCGTCCGGCTGACGCTCGTATCGCACGCGCTGACCGATGCGATGTCGGCCCGACGATTCCCCACCGACGAGCCGTTGAATCCGACCGGCCATCGGCAGGTCGACGCGTCGATCAACCTCGGCGTCGTCGACGCGGCTCTGTGCGGTCCCGAGAAGCGCACCAGGCAGACCGCCGAACTGCTCGGCCTGCAGGCCGAGGTGGACGGGCGGTTGGCGGACCTGGACTGCGGCCGGTGGCGCGGCGACGTGCTGAGCGGGGTGCGACCGGCGGATCTGGCGATCTGGTTGACCGACCCCACCCGGGCGCCGCACGGCGGCGAATCGGTCGTCGAGCTGGTCGACCGGGTTCGCGACTGGATGGACTCGTTGACCGACCGTCGCAGCAGGCTCGTGGCCGTGACACATCCGGCGGTGATCCGTGCCGCGATCCTCATCGCGCTGGACGCTCCGCCGAAGTCGTTCTGGCGCATAGACATTGCCCCGGTGAGCCGGACGGTGATGCACTTTCGCGGGCACGCCTGGACGCTGCGGTCGAACCGCTGATCAGTCTGAGCGGTCGAAACGCCGTTCAGCCGATCGGCACCAGGTCGAAGGTCTGACGCACGATCGACAACAACCACCCCGCGGCGGTGGGGCTGCGGTAGCGGGGCCAGTTCAACTGGAAGCTGACCACCCACGGCTGCCCCGTGTGGTCGACGGCATACCAGCTGAACGTCAGATCACCGGGCAGGTTTCCACCCTTGGCGCCGATGTAGCCCCACTTGGACCCGTCGAGATCGATGCCGGGTATCGCCGACAGGATGTCCTTCACCGGCGCGGCCTCACCCACGGCGGCGGCCTGCAGCGCGATGTGCACACGGCAGATGTCGGCGGCGCTGCCGTACCACTCCGCCCCGAAGTTCGACGCCGGGGTATGCGTGCGCTGCGGATCCGGTTCGTACGGGCGGGAATTGGTCTGCTGGAGCAGTTGCGCCCGGACTTGCGGGCTACCCTTTTCGACCGCTTGGCGCCACTGCTCGCGCAGATCGGGCCGGCCCCAGCCGACCGAGAACATCTCGTGCATGGTCGGAAACGGCGTCATGCTGGCGGGGTCGTGATGGCGCGCCAGGACCAGTGCCCGCTCCACAGCGCCGGTCCCCAGACGGTCGATGAGAAGGTCGGTGGCCATGTTGTCGCTGGCCGATATCATCTGCTGTGCAGCGGTTCTCACCGACACCCGGGAGCCGGGAGGGAGTTCTTCCAGGCCCGCGGAGCCGACCGCCTTGGCCCGCTTCGTGACGGTCAGCGGGTCGGTCCACTTCAGGGTGCCCGCCTTGACCGCCTCGGCGACCGCGAGCAGCACGTAGAGCTTGAAGATCGATGCCAACGGCAACGACAGTTCGGTGTTGGTCCCGGCCACCACATCGCACTTCGACTGGTCGGCAACGACCTTCGACACCTGGTACGAGTAGCGGGCCCCAGATTTCGTAATCTCGGTGTCGATATCGGACCATTCGTCGATCTCCGGCGGGCGCAGCGTCACATCGAACCGGTCCACCATGCCGGCGTCGTTGGTGCGAAGGTCGATCTCCTGGGCGACGCCGTACGACGTCACCACTCCGACCTCGGCTTGTCCGGCCCGGATGTCGACGTCGGTCACCTTGAACGGCCGGTCCCACCAGATCCGGTCGAGCTTGGCGACGATCTCGTCGACCTTCTCGGGCTCCGCCATCGTGCGCACGCCCACGGGTCCGATCGGCCAGTCGGAGTTGAGCATGTCCAGCGTCTGCTTGGCCCGCAGCCCCTGGGGCGTGTTGATTTCGATGGGCGTGCCGTACGCGGCGTCGGCCGGTGCAGGCCCGACTTCCGCGCAGCCGCCGACGGCGACGACCAACGAGGCCGCGACCGTCAGCGCAAGCGCCCGGCACGCGATGAGCGAGCCTTTACTTGTCAGCACCCGCAACGTCGAGGACGACCTCGAACTCGAGCAGAGACGCACCGGTGGCCACCGGGTTGGCCTGCTGGCCCTTGTGGGCTTCGATGGCCGGGCCCGTCGCCCAGGCCTGGAACGCCTCCTCGGACTCCCACTGCGTCACCACGAAGTAGCGGTCCTCGCCCTTGATGGGGCGCAGCAGCTGAAAGCCGAGGAAGCCGGGCTGGTTGTCGACGGCGTGGGCCCGGTGCGCGAAGCGCTTCTCCAGTTCGGGACCGGCATCGGGCGGTACCTCGATCGCGTTGATCTTCACGACGGGATTCTGGCTTGCCATGCGCATCAGGCTACCGAATGCATCGGGGTCACCCGGAGGCACGATGATGTCGGGATGCAGTCACCAGGCGGTACGCGCGCCCCGCTCACCCACCGCGGCGGCAGGGGGCGACCGCTCGTCCTGGTGCACGGGCTGATGGGGCGCGGCAGCACGTGGTCGCGCCAGTTGCCGTGGTTGACCCGGCTGGGTGAGGTCTACACCTACGACGCGCCCTGGCACCGCGGCCGCGACGCCGACGATGTCGGGCCGATCAGCACCGAACGGTTCGTCGCCGAACTCGGCGACGCGGTGGCGAGCATCGGCCAGCCGGCGGTCATGATCGGTCACTCGATGGGCGGTTTGCATTCGTGGTGCCTGGCCGCGACGCGACCCGATCTCGTGGAGGCGTTGGTGGTCGAGGACATGGCACCGGATTTCCGCGGCCGCACCACCGGGCCCTGGGAGCCGTGGCTGCATGCGTTACCGGTCGAATTCGATTCCGCCCAGAGGGTTTACGACGAGTTCGGTCCGGTGGCGGGCCAGTATTTCCTCGAGGCGTTCGATCGCATTCCGGGCGGATGGCGCTTGCACGGCCGAACGGACGTCTGGATCGATATCGCCGCCGAATGGAGCACCCGCGACTACTGGCGCGAGTGGCAGGGCGTCCGCGTGCCGGCATTGTTGATCGAGGCGGGTAACTCGGTCACCCCGCCGGGACAGATGGCCCAGATGGCGGAGTCCGGCCCGCACACGACGTATCTGCGGGTGCCCGAGGCCGGTCACCTCGTCCACGACGATGCGCCGCAGGCCTATCGGCAGGCGGTCGAGTCGTTTCTAGCGACGCTCTCCGAGCGCACCTGAGGAAGGCCAGACGGGGTGGCGCTCGAAACGGGTGCGGATCGCGTCGATGTCGCGCTCGAGACGCAACAGGTCGCGGTCGTCTTCGAACACCCGGCCTGCCATCGGCGCGGCCATGCGGAACTGGTCGCGGTGCAACCGCAGGTACCCGGAGCGGCTGGCCGCCCAGGCGAACGCGGCTGCGACCGCGACCGGAGAAACGAGAACCAGAAGTGCCAGTAAAGTGCTCATGGCAGTAATTCTTCGACAGGCAAAATCCCGCCAACAGTGGCAGCAATGACACTTTGCGATAAAATGCTGCCATGTCAATCAGGAGCGTATCGACGCTCGTCCTGGACGATCTGGCGATATTCGAGTTCGGCGTCATCTGCGAAGTCTTCGGCATCGACCGCTCCGGCGACGGCGTCCCCAACTTCGACTTCAAAGTGTGCGGTCCGGTTCCCGGCAAGCCGCTTCGCACCTCGGTCGGCGCGACGCTGACCCCCGACCACGGCCTGGACGACCTGATCGGCGCCGACCTGGTCGCCATCCCGGCGATCGGAGGGTCCCAGTACCTGCCCGAGGCGTTGGCCGCCGTCCGGGCCGCCGCCGAGTCGGGATCGATCATCCTCACCGTGTGTTCGGGAGCGTTCGTCGCAGGCGCCGCCGGTCTCCTCGACGGAAGGAAGTGCACGACGCACTGGATGCACGCCGACGAACTCGCGCGCAGGTACCCGACGGCCAAGGTCGACCGCAACGTGCTGTTCGTCGACGACGGAAACCTGATCACCAGCGCGGGCACGGCGGCCGGTATCGACGCGTGCCTGCACCTGGTCCGGCGTGAGCTGGGCAGCGAGGTCACCAACAAGATCGCGCGCCGCATGGTGGTGCCGCCACAACGAGACGGTGGTCAACGCCAGTACATCGACCAGCCGATCCCCGTGCGGTGTTCGGAACGCTTTGCGCCGCACCTGGATTGGATACTGAGCAACCTCGACAAGCCGCACACGGTCGCCACCCTGGCCACCCGCGCGCACATGTCGGCGCGTACTTTCGCCCGCCGGTTCGTGGAGGAGACGGGACGTACCCCGATGCAGTGGGTGACCGACCAACGCGTGTTGTACGCGCGAACCCTGTTGGAGGAGACCGATCTCGACGTCGACCGGATCGCCGAGCGCAGCGGTTTCGGGACAGCGACGCTGTTGCGGCACCACTTCCGCAGGATCATCGGGGTGACACCGTCGGACTACCGCCGCCGGTTCTCATGCAGCACATGTGAACCCGAGCCCGACACCGATACGGAAATGGCCTCGGCCTGACCTCACGCCGTCGCGCTCAGCCGCCTTCACCGGCGAGTGCGAAGCGGCCGTCGGCGGTCTGTTCGACGAGGCCGTCGACCAGAAGCGAGTCCAGCGCGCGGTCGCGTTGTGCGGTGTCGGACAGCCACGCGACGTCCAGCTGCGCTCGGGTGACCGGAGAGGCGTTGTCCCGCAGGACATCCAGCAGCCTGCCCCGGACCTGCCGGTCGGTGCCCGCATAGCGTTGAACGCGCCGCGCCGGCGAAGGCGACGCAGGGAAGCCCCGAGACCGCCACGCGCACGTACTCAGCGGGCACAGCCCGCAACGGGGCGCCCGCGCGGTACACACCGTCGCGCCCAACTCCATCAAGGCGATCGAGAACTTGGGCGCCAGAGCGGTTTCGGGCAGAAGAGCCTCGACATCGGCAAGGTCGCGCGTTGACGACGCCGCGTCGGCTCGACCGTGGACGACCCGGGTCACCACCCGCCGAACGTTGGTGTCGACCACCGGTACCCGGTCGCGGTATGCGAAGCAGGCGATGGCCCGTGCGGTGTAGGCCCCGACACCCGGCAGCGTCAGCAGCGTCTCGACGTCCGACGGTACGACGTCGTCGTACTGCTCGGCGATCACCGTCGCGCATTCGTGTAACCGCTTGGCGCGGCGCGGATAGCCGAGCTTGCCCCACGCCCGCAGGATGTCTGCGGCGCTTGCCGCCGCGGTCGCCGACGGTGTGGGCCACCGCTGCACCCACGCGAGCCAGACCGGTTCGACGCGGGAGACCGGCGTCTGCTGCAGCATGAATTCGCTGACCAGGATCTGCCAGGGGGTGATCCCCGGCCGCCGCCACGGCAGATCTCGCTGTTCGCGGTCATACCAATCGACCAACTGAGGCACAATGTCGGTCATGCCCAACACCAGCCCAGTGACCGCGTGGAAAGCACTCAAAGAGGGTAACGAGCGCTTCGTCGCCGGCAAGCCCCTGCATCCCAGCCAAGGCGTCGAGCACCGCGCCAGCCTGGCCACCTCGCAAAAGCCCACGGCTGTCGTGTTCGGCTGCGGGGACAGCCGGGTGGCCGCCGAACTGATCTTCGATCAGGGGCTCGGGGACATGTTCGTGGTGCGCACGGCCGGGCACGTGATCGATTCGGCGGTGCTGGGCTCCATCGAGTATGCGGTCGCGGTGCTCGACGTGCCGCTGGTCGTCGTGCTCGGCCACGACAGCTGCGGGGCGGTGAAGGCGACGCTGGGGGCGCTCGACGAGGGCGTGGTGCCTGGCGGTTATGTCCGCGACATCGTCGAGCGCGTGATGCCGTCGATCCTGTTGGGTCGTCGCGACGGGCTGACCCGCGTCGACGAGTTCGAGGCTCGTCACGTGAGCGAGACCGGTGCCCAACTGCTGGCACGCTCGACGACCGTGTCCGAACAGGTGGCCGCGGGCGAGTTGGCGATCGTCGGCGTCACCTATCACCTCGCCGACGGCCGGGTGGTGTTGCGGGACCACCTCGGCGACATCGGCGAAAGCTGAGGGCGACACGCCGAGCGACCTCGACCGATAAGGCGTGACCTGGCCTTACCGTGAGGTTGTGCTGGATCTGGAACCGCATGGCCCGCTACCGACGCAGATTTACTGGCGTCGCAGGGCACTGGCGTTGGGCATAGCGGTCCTCGTGATCGGCGTGATCGCGGCCATCGTGGTCGTGGTCGTGAAGAACACCGGGGGCTCCGAGACGAAGGGCGCCGACGCGTCCGCCCCCGCTGCGGCAGGCGAAACGACGCCGCTGCCGGGGGAGAACCCCGAGGTGAAGACGCCGGTGATGCCGCCGGCGCAGGACGCACCGCCGCCCACCCCGACACCCACCGCGGCCGTCACACCGCCACCGATCCTCAACGAGGGCGACGACTGCCCCGACTCGACACTGGCGGTCAAGGGCATCACCAACCAACCGCAATACGTCGTCGGTGAGCAGCCCAAGTTCACGATGGTCGTAACCAACATCGGGCTCGTCGGCTGCAAGCGTGACGTCGGCGCCGCGGTGCTGGCCGCCTACGTCTACTCGCTGGACAACGCCCGGCTCTGGTCCAACCTCGATTGTGCGCCGTCGAACGAGACGCTGGTCAAGGCGTTCCAGCCCGGTGAGCAGGTGACCACCGAGGTCACCTGGACGGGCATGGGATCGGCTCCGGGCTGCCCGCTGCCGCGTCAGCCCATCGGGCCGGGCACCTACAACCTCGTCGTCCAGCTGGGCAATCTGCGGTCGGCCACGGTGCCGTTCATCCTCGCCGCGCCGCAGTCGCCGGAGCACGGTCAGGGCGTCGCCCCGCCGCCGGGACCTGTCCCCAACTGAGGTTCGGCGCGGATTCAGGCCAGCCGGTCGGCGATCGTCGACTCGGCCAACTGCGACAGGCCCTCCCGGATGTGGCGCGCCCACATCGAGCCGATGCCCTCGACCGACTGGAGGTCGCCAGCGCTGGCCGCCAGCAGGCCCTGTAACGACCCGAACGAGCGCACCAGCAGGTCGACATGCGCGAACTGCAGGCGGGGGATGCCGGCCATCGCGCGGTAGCCGCGCGAGCTCATAGCCGAATCCTGCGCCTCGATCGTGGACGGGTAACCGAAAACCCTTGCCAACGTCGTGAAGTCGAGGAGCTCACTGTCGGAGAGCCCGTCGAGCTCCTCGAGGGTGGCGCTCACCTGCGCCGCCGACGGAGGGTCCGGGTTGGCGTGATAATCGCGCACGATGAGCTCGCGGGCGGTGTCGTTGTCGCCGACGAGCTCGTCGAGCTGCAGTTTGAGCTGGCGGCCGTCTGTGCCGAGTTCGACCACGTACGAGTCGATTTCGAGGCTGATGCGGCGCACCATCTCGAGCCGCTGCACCACGGTCATCACGTCGCGCAACGTGACGAAGTCTTCGATCTCGGCGGTCGAGAGCTGCCTGCTGACCTCGTCGAGACGCGTCTTGTACCGCTCGAGGGTGTCGATCGTCTGGTTCGCGCGCGACAGGATCGTCGCCGAGTCGGGGACCACGTGCCGCTCACCGGCGACGTACACGGTCACGATGCTCATCGAGTGACTCACCGAGATCACCGGATAGCCGGTCTGGATCGCCGTGCGCTCGGCGGAGCGGTGCCGGGTTCCGGATTCCTCGGTCGGGATCGACGGGTCGGGCACCAGTTGCACGTTGGCCCGCAGGATGTGGGCGCCGTCGCTGGACAGCACCACCGCGCCGTCCATCTTCGACAGCTCCCGCAAACGAGTCGGTGCATAGCGGACGTCGAGGGAGAAGCCGCCGTCGCAAATAGCCTCGACGCTTTCGTCGTAGCCAATCACGATCAGGGCGCCGGTGCGGCCGCGCAGGATGCGCTCCAGGCCGTCGCGCAGCGCCGTTCCCGGGGCCAAGCGGGCGATCGTCTCGCGCATGGTGGGTCGCGCCAACGGCACCACCGTGCGTCCCGATCTGCCACCCGACTTCACGGCCATCGCCCCTCCCTAGGATCGGCCGTCATTGCTCTATCTTTGCTGATCTTTGCTGATATCGCGCAAAACTCGCAACGCCGAGCCGATGTCGTGGGCGGTGATCGCCCGCAATCCCGCGGGCACCGATGTCACGCCGGGTGGTACGACCGCCGAGGTGAAGCCGAGCCGGGCCGCCTCGGCCAGGCGGCGGTCCATGCCGGTGACCCGGCGTAGATCGCCCGCCAGGCCCACCTCGCCGATTGCCACCGCGGCGGCCGGCACGGGCAGGTCCATCTTCGAAGACGCGATGGCCACCGCGATCGCCAGGTCCGCCGACGGATCGGTCAGCCGCATGCCGCCCACGGTCGACAGGTAGATGTCGTGGGCGCCCACCGACAGGCCCGCGTGCTTGTCGAGGACCGCGGTGATCATCGCGGCCCGCGAGGAGTCGATTCCGCTGACGGCGCGGCGGGCGGTCCCGTTCGCAGGCGGCCCGATCAGCGCCTGCACCTCTCCGATCAGCGGACGCTTACCGTCCAGGGTGACCGTGATCGCCGTTCCCGCAACGGGTTTGGGTCGTTGGTCGCGAAACAGGCCGGATGGGTCGGCCACGCCTTCGATCCCGTTGTCGTGCAGAAGGAAACAGCCGACTTCGTCCGCGGCGCCGAAGCGGTTCTTGATGCCGCGGACCATCCGAAGCGACGATGCGCGGTCGCCCTCGAAGTGCAGCACGACGTCGACGAGATGTTCGAGCGAGCGCGGCCCGGCGATCGCACCGTCCTTGGTCACGTGGCCGACGAGGATCAGCGCGACGCCGGATGTCTTGGCCGCCATCGTCAAAGCGGTGGTCACCGCGCGTACCTGGGTGACGCCGCCGGTGACGCCGTCCGCCTCGGTGGTGGACATGGTTTGCACCGAGTCGACCACCACCAGGCTGGGCTGCACCTCGTCGATGTGTGCAAGTGCTGTGCCCAGATCCGACTCCGCGGCCAGGTACACCTCGTCGTGAGTGCAGCGCGTGCGTTCCGCCCGCATCCGGATCTGGCCTGCCGACTCCTCACCCGAGAGGTACAGCGCCCGTTTCCCCGCCGCCGCCCACCGGTGCGCGACCTCCAACAACAGCGTCGACTTGCCCACGCCGGGATCACCGGCGAGCAGCGTCACCGATCCGGGCACCAGGCCGCCGCCGAGCACTCGGTCCAACTCGGTGACACCGGTGTGGCAGTGACGGGTGCGCCCGGGATCGATCGAGCTGATCGGCACGGCCGCTGAGGAGGGGGCGACTGAACGTCGCGCTCCGGCTCCGGCCACCGCGGACAACACGGCCACCTCGTCGACGGTGCCCCAGGTGCCGCATTCGGGGCAGCGGCCGACCCATTTGAGGGTTACGTGGTGGCACTCCGAGCAGCGGTACTGCGAGCGCGCTTTGGCGCCACTTTTGGCCACGCGTTGACGGTAGCCGTCGCCTCCGACAGACAGCGACAGAAACTCAGCGCTGAGCGGTCGTGTCGCGGACTTCGCTCAGTGCCCGCCGCCGTGTCCGCCCGCTTCGGCGGCTTCGCCTCGACGCGGCGCCTCACCGGCGGAGATCGGCACCCGCACGGTCGCCTCGCCTGCCTTCTGGAACTTGAACGTGAAGTCGTAGAGCAGGCCGTTGGTGATCGGCTTGCTCAAGGTGACCATGGCTTCGGCGGCTTCTGCGGCCTCGACGCTCTCCAATGGGGTGATCTGCCCGTCCGGTGCGCCAACCGTGAGCATGCCGCCCGCGGGCACAGTGGTGTCACCGGTCAGGGTCACGGTGCCGACCTCGGAAGTGACCGACTCCAACTTGTCGGCCTCTTCAGGCGAGGTGTTGGCCGCCACGAAGATCAGCTCGACCTCTTTGCCCGGCCGGACGAAGTCGGTCACTTGCTCGGCCCGCAGGTGAACGTTGCGCAACGCGATCTCGCCGAGGTTCGCGCTGGTGCCGTTGACGGCCGGCTCCTGCGTGGTCATCTGGGAGACCTGTCCCGAACTGCAGCCGACGAGCGCCCCGCCCACGACAAAGGCAGCAGCCAACCCGCAGGCGGCCAGTTTGAAGCGGTCCACTCTTGCCTCCTGCTCGGCCCGTCGAAGCGACCGATCCGGTCGGTCGCGGGATTCGACTATGCAGAGTAGTAGGTGCGTGCGGGCGGCGGTAGCTGAGGTCCGGCACGTCGTCGGGAATCCGCGGGCGGCGCCGCGAAAGTGGCACCGGAAGTGCCACTGCCCCATGCGCGATGCCCCGCCCCAGCTACTGGATGGACGTCTCGAAGACGCCTGAGCCATGCATGGATTCGTCGGCGTGTCAACCCCTAACGTTCCCCCGAGGTGCCCCTGACCTGCACCGTTGGTCCACCCCTGTCTGGGCACCGTGCTAGCATTGAGGTGTGAAAGGGGCTCGAAACTGATGATTTTCAAGGTCGGAGACACCGTTGTTTATCCCCACCACGGTGCTGCGTTAATTGAGGCGATCGAAACCCGGACCATCAAAGGCGAACCAAAGGAATACCTCGTCTTGAAGGTCGCTCAGGGGGACCTCACGGTTCGAGTGCCAGCCGAGAACGCAGAGTATGTCGGGGTGCGCGACGTCGTCGGACAGGAGGGCCTGGACAAGGTTTTCCAGGTGCTCCGTGCCCCCCATACCGAGGAACCGACCAACTGGTCGCGGCGGTACAAGGCCAACCTCGAGAAGTTGGCCTCGGGTGACGTGAACAAGGTCGCCGAAGTGGTCCGCGACTTGTGGCGACGCGATCAGGAGCGTGGCCTGTCGGCGGGTGAGAAGCGGATGCTGGCCAAGGCGCGACAGATCCTGGTGGGCGAGCTTGCTCTCGCCGAGAACACCGATGACGAGAAGGCCGCGACCATCCTCGACGAGGCACTCGCCGCCGCTTCCTGAAGCCGATGACGAGCCTGCCAAGGGTCGGGCTCGGCACCGACGTACACCCCATCCGGGCGGGGCGGCCGTGTTGGCTGCTGTGTCTGCTGTTCGACGGGGCAGACGGCTGCGAAGGCCACTCCGACGGTGATGTCGCGGCGCACGCGCTGTGCGACGCGCTGCTTTCCGCGGCCGGTCTCGGCGACCTCGGCGAGGTCTTCGGAACCGGTCGCGACGAGTGGCGCGACGCCGGCGGCGCCGACATGCTTCGGCACGTCCACGGGCTCGTCACCGATCAGGGCTTTCGAATCGTCAACGCGGCAGTGCAGGTGATCGGCAACCGTCCGAAGGTCGGTCCGCGCCGCATCGAGGCGCAGAAGCTCCTGTCCGAACTGCTCGACGCTCCAGTGTCCGTCAGCGCGACCACCACCGACGGCCTGGGTCTGACCGGCCGTGGTGAGGGTCTGGCGGCGATCGCGACCGCGTTGGTGGTCGACCGCGATTAGGCCTGTAAGCTGGCCCTTCGTGATTGGGGGCGAACGATTGGGTGCCGTGAATCAGACGAACGGTTGGGCGGTCAGCGCGTGACCGACCTGCGGCTGTACGACACCATGAGCGGTGCCGTCCGCGACTTCGTTCCCGTGCGCCCCGGGCACACCTCGGTCTACCTCTGCGGCGCCACGGTTCAGGGTCTGCCCCACATCGGACACGTACGTAGCGGAGTCGCCTTCGACGTGCTTCGGCGCTGGCTGATGGCCAAGGGCTACGACGTCGCCTTCATCCGGAACGTCACCGACATCGATGACAAGATCCTCAACAAGGCCGCCGACGCGGGACGGCCGTGGTGGGAGTGGGCCGCCACCTGTGAGCGCGCGTTCTCGGCCGCCTATGACGCGCTCGGGGTGATGCCGCCGTCGGCCGAACCGCGCGCCACCGGCCACATCACCCAGATGGTCGAGCTGATCGAGCGGCTGATCGAGCGGGACCACGCGTATGTCGGTAACGGCGACGTCTACTTCGACGTGCTCAGCCTGCCAGGCTACGGCAAGCTGTCCGGTCACAAGATCGACGATGTACACCAGGGTGAGGGCGTAGCGACCGGCAAGCGCGACGAACGCGATTTCACCTTGTGGAAAGGCGCCAAACCCGGTGAACCGTCCTGGCCGACGCCATGGGGTCGTGGAAGACCGGGCTGGCATACCGAATGCGTCGCGATGTGCCAGGCGTATCTCGGCGCGGAGTTCGACATCCACGCCGGCGGCATGGACCTGGTGTTCCCTCATCACGAGAACGAGATCGCCCAGGCCGAGGCGGCAGGCGACCCGTTCGCCAGGTATTGGCTGCACAACGGTTGGGTGACCATGGGCGGCGAGAAGATGAGCAAGTCGTTGGGCAACGTGCTCGCGATTCCCGCTGTGCTGCAACGTGTCCGGGCCGCGGAGTTGCGCTATTACCTGGGCAGCGCGCACTACCGGTCGATGCTGGAGTTCTCGGAGACGGCGCTGCAGGACGCGGCGAGGGCCTACACCGGTATCGAGGACTTCCTGCACCGCGTGCGCAACCGGGTTGGCGCCGTCGTGCCCGGCGAGTGGACTCCGAAGTTCGCCGAGGCGCTCGACGACGACCTGTCCGTTCCGATCGCGCTTGCCGAGGTGCACGCCGCGCGCGCCGAGGGCAATCGCGCGCTGGACGCCGGTGACCACGAAACCGCCCTGACACAGGCGATGTCGATCCGCGCGATGATGGGTATTCTCGGCGCGGACCCGCTCGACGAGCGCTGGGAATCCAAGGACGAGACGTCGGCCGCACTGGCCGCGGTCGATGTGTTGGTGCGCGCTGAGGTCGAACGGCGCGAGGACGCACGGGCGCGGCGGGACTGGGCCGAAGCCGACGCGATCCGTGATCGCCTCAAGGAAGCCGGGATCGAGGTCACCGACACCGGCGATGGTCCGCAGTGGACGCTGCTCGACGGACACACGAAGTAGATGGCCGGAAACTCCAAGCGCAGAGGCGCGGTACGCAAGCCGGGAACGAAGAAGGGCCCGACGGTCGGGTCCGGCGGCGTTAGGCGGCGCGGTCTGGAAGGCCGCGGCGCCACTCCGCCCGCGCATATGCGTCCCCACCATCCGGCGGCCAAGCGGGCGGCCAAGGCCGCGAAATCCCAGCCGCGTCGGCAGGGCAAGAAAACCGACGACACCGAGGTGGTGCTGGGACGCAATCCGGTCCTGGAGTGTTTGCGCGCAGGGGTGCCCGCGACGGCTCTGTACGTCGCGCTGGGTGCGGACGCCGACGAGCGGTTGACCGAGTCAGTGCAGATCGCCGCGGACGCGGGAATCTCGATCCTCGAGGTCCCGCGCCACGACCTCGACCGCATCGCCGCCAACGGTCTGCATCAGGGTGTGGCGCTTCAAGTTCCGCCGTACTCCTACGCGCATCCGGACGATCTGCTCGCAGCCGTGACGGCCGACGGCGCCTCGGCGCTGCTTGTCGCATTGGACAACATCTCCGACCCGCGCAACCTCGGTGCGATCGTGCGTTCGGTCGCCGCGTTCGGCGGTCATGGCGTCCTGATTCCGCAGCGCCGGTCGGCCTCTGTGACCGCGGTCGCGTGGCGTACCAGTGCGGGTGCCGCCGCGCGGCTTCCGGTCGCGCGGGCCACGAATCTCACCCGCACACTGAAGAACTGGGCCGACGAGGGCCTGCAGATCGTCGGCTTGGACGCCGATGGCGACATCACGGTCGACGAACTTGACGGCTCGGGACCGATCGTCGTCGTGGTCGGCTCCGAGGGTAAAGGGCTTTCGCGCCTGGTGCGGGAGACCTGCGACGCCGTGGTCTCGATCCCGATGGCCGGCCCCACGGAGTCGTTGAACGCCTCGGTGGCCGCGGGCGTCGTGCTCGCCGAGATCGCCCGTCAGCGCCGAGGCTAGAGGCCGAACAACCGCAGCGCCACCCACAGGCCGGCGACCGCGGCCACCAGCGTGGCGGGTACTGTGCACAGTCCGATGCGGCTGAACTCACCTGCGGTGGTTGTCATTTCGCGGCGTACGACGCTACGCCAGAGCAAGTTGGCCAGCGAGCCGACGTAGGTGAGGTTCGGTCCGATGTTCACTCCGATCAACACCGCCAGCACGGCGCCCGGTCCCGATGCCGACACCAGCGGCAGCAGCACCAGCACCGCGGGCAGGTTGTTGACGACGTTCGACAGCAGCGCCGCGACGGCCGCGATCCCAAGCAGCGCGAGCAGTCCGTGACCGCTGGGCAGCAGGCCGCGCATCGCGTTGTCGAGACCGTTGACCATGACGGCGTCGACCACGATGCCGAGGCACAGCACGAAAAGCAGAAACGGCACATCGGCTGCGGCTGCCATCCGGGCGACGGTCGTGTGGCGTCGCGTCAGGCTCCACCCACCGAGCACGACGACTCCGCCGAGTGCGGCCCAGGCCGGCGAGACTCCGAGCATCGAGGTGACGACGAATCCGGCCAGCGTCAAGCCCAGTACGACAAGGGGAAACACGGGGACGTGCACCGTATCGTCGGGCACCGGCCGGGGCGCGATCGAGAGCTGCTTCCTGAAAAGCCAACGCAGCACGACGAATTCGACGACGATGGCCAACAGCCAGGGCAGTGTCATGAGCGCGGCGAAGTGCAGGAAGGTAATGCCCGCCGCGGTGAACGCCAGCAGATTGGTCAGGTTCGACACCGGTATCAGCAGCGACGCGCTGTTGGCCAGGTGCGCGGTCGCATAGGCATGCGGGGTGGCCGGCACCGACAGCATGCGAGCAGTGGCAAGCACGACGGGGGTCAGCAACAGCACGGTGGCATCCAGGCTCAGGACCGCCGTCGTCGCCGCGGCGATCGCGAACACCCCTGCCAGCAAGCGGTTCTGGCTGCCGTCGGCGGCACGCGCCAACGCCGCACCCGCTGCGCGGAACACTCCCTCGTCGGCGCACAGCCGCGCCAACACCAGAACGACCGCCAAAAAGCCCACCACCGGCACCAGGCGACCGACCTCCGCGGCGGCCTCGTCCAGCGAGACGATGCCGGCGCCGATCAGCAGCGCGGCCACGGGTACCGCCACGACGGCTTCCGGCCACTTGTGCGGGCGGGCCACCGCGAAACCCAGTATGACCGCCAGGGCGGCCACCGCCAGGATCAGATCCACGGATCGGCAGGCTGCCACAGCGTGGGCAGGTGCAATGCGACGCCATCGTCGTAGGCCAGCCGCGACAACACCCGCATCGAGACGTCGAGGTCGTCGGCTGCGTAGGGAAGCGCGCGCAGTGGTTCGTGCAGGGGACGGAAGAAGTCATCCCAGTGGATGAGCACCACGCGGCGCGCGCCCACGGTCCGCACGGTTTCGCGCCAGTAATCACGCAGGTAGCGCTCCGGCTGCAGTCCGAGCTGGCCGACTCCGAGGTACGCGACATCGGCGCGGTGTCCGGCCAGTGCGCCGGCAACGAATCCCGCACTGCCGACGATCAGCAGACGACGATCCGACGGACGGTGACGAACCAGCGTGGACCACGCCTCACCGCACCGGTACGCCGACACCCTGACCGGCGGCACGACCGGACCGGTGATGACACCCGGAAACCGGTCGGGCGGGCAGTGATCCCCCTCGATGAGCGTGACCTCGTAAGCGCCCAGCGCGACGGGGTCGCCGGGGCTGACGACCACGATGCGGTCCTCGGGCAGCCGGTGGCCGCGGCCCACGTGGGCGGCGGATTGGCCGCCGACAAGTCGCGCGCCGGTCCGCTCGGCGACAGCCGCACTGTCCATCGTGTGGTCGTAGTGGGTGTGTACGGGAAGGACGGCCTCCAGCCGGTCGATCCGCAGGCGGGTGAGGCAGCCGTCGATGCGCGGTTCCGCCGGTGACAGCCGCCGCAGCCCGACTTCGGCCAGGCTCGGGCGTGAGAAGAAGCCGTCGGTCAGCAGCGCCGATTCGCCATCGTCGATCAGCAGCGTCGTGACGCCCGCCCAGGTGACCCTCAGCGGCGTATCCGCACCCGCCGGCGGGACGTCGAAATAGCGCTCGTAATCCGCCAGGTTGGGCCTGCCGAGTTTGAGACGCATAGCGCCAACTCTAAGTGGCCAACGCGATGGTGCGCTCGATCGTGACTGTCGACCGCGTCCTTCACCGATCCTCCCCTTCGTGCCGGCTGCTGATTTCGCCGGCATGTTCGGCCCTGTCGTCACACGGATCCTCGTGCCAGTCGCCGAAAGGGTCTGCATATGCGGGCCATTCGTGTGGGCGCGCCCATTCCTCGTCGGTGAGCAGTGCCGCGCGTAACGCGTCGACGATGTCCTCTGGTTCCGCTCCGCGCACCAACACGGTGATCGAAACGTGACGGTCGCCGAGACGGCCGTCCCAGTCGGCGGCAGCGAGCGCAACACGTTGCGGGTCTGCGTAGGTCCGCTCGGTTTCGCTCATTGCGGCCAGCCATCGACCCGCATACTCGAACCGCATACCTCCGCCGGCTGATTCGAGCCACATGACATCGTCGAACCGGTTGGCCAACCACAGCCGTCCCCTCGTGCGCACCACGCCGTCGAGAAGCACCTCCAGCGCGTCGTGCAGTCGCTGGGGATGGAATGGCCGACGGGCGGAGAACAGCAACAACCCGATCTCGCCGTCGGCATCCAGTGACGGCTGTCCGGCGAGCAGCGGGTCGTGCGGGTGGTCGCTGCGTCCGCGCCTGCTGTCAGGCTCGAGGTTGGCCAGCGCCATCTCGATGCGTTCAGAACCGACCGTCAGGCGCGCACGATGTGCCAACCGTCGCAGTACTTTCAGTGTCTGCGCATGAGCTTGGTCCAGTACGAGCGTGTCGGCGAATTCGGCCTGCCCGACAGCCACCTGCGCCACGGTCCGTCCGTCGTCGAGGTCGTGGTCGCCGGTCGCCTGAGTCAGCCAAACGGCAGAGTCGACGCAGGTCACCACCGCCTCGATGCGCACGTCACGAGCCGCTGGTGCGTCGATGTAGCCAGGACCCACGTGCACCCGCACGTTGTTGATCGCCCAGCACACCGGTTCGGGCTCAAGCCATGGCATGAGTTGCACCGCAATGCGATTGACATCGCCGCGGCGGTGTAGTCGGCGCAGCAGCGCCAGTAGGTCCTCGCGCACGGTGCAGGTCACGCATCCGCGGACCAACTCGATGGGCTTAGCCGTGGTGCCCGACGACGTCGTGACGGTACGCACCACGACTTGACCGTCGTATCCATGTCTGACGACCACCGTGCCGGTCGCCCGGGCCAGCACGGTGGCGACGCCTTCTGTGTTGCCTTGCCCGCAGATCAGCACCAGTGGAGTGCGCACAGCAACCCTTCCTCAGTTGAAAATGATTTTCATTAACGCTAGGTTACCGCCGAAGGAGGAATATGTCCGCGCACTGTCAGGTCACCGGCCGAGCACCAAGTTTCGGCAACTCGGTATCGCATTCGCACCGACGCACGCGTCGTCGCTGGAGTCCCAACATCCAGACGAAGACGTATTACCTGCCGTCCGAATCGCGCCGGATCAAACTGCGGGTGAGCGCGAAGGGCATCAAGGTCATCGACCGAGACGGCGTCGAGGCCGTCGTGGCGCGGTTACGGAAGGAGGGGAAGAAAATCTGATGGCGCGCACCGATATCAGGCCCACCGTGAAACGGCGTTCGACGGCCGGTACGGGCTACACATATGTCACACGCAAGAACCGGCGCAACGACCCGGATCGATTGGTGCTGCGCAAGTATGACCCCACCGTCCGCCGCCACGTCGACTTCCGAGAGGAACGCTGATGGTGGCCTGTCCTCGTCCGGCGCACAGCCCCGCAGACGATCGGCAGTGGCTGTTACACGCACGGTGCCGTGGGCTGCCGACAGAGATCTTCTTCGCGGCCGAAGGTGAGCGCGGGCAACGTCGAGTAGCACGCGAAGAACAGGCGAAAAGAGTTTGTCGGCCGTGCCCCGTGCAGCCCGAATGCCTGCGGTACGCACTCACAGCCGTGGAGCCATGGGGCATCTGGGGCGCAACGACGCCAACAGAACGACAGCGGCTCACCGAGCCGGCCGAGCCGTCGGGACGAGCGCCCACCGACGCCCGTGTGGCAGGATCATGCCCGACAGGCGATCGCGACTCGAGGAAGCCGGTGTGAATCCGGCGCGGTCCCGCCACTGTGACCGGCGAGGTCTTTGCGATCGAGCCGGGAGCCAGATACTCACCGCGGTCGCCTCCTCATAAGGCTGGGGCGGATTTCCCCGGTGAGGCTGACCTCGGCGTACCGAGAGCGCTTCCCGTGGCATCCGCGCACGACGGAGGGCACGGCATATGGCGCGTCGACATCTTGCGGCGGCGGTGATCTCGGCGCTGCTGCTTACCGCGTGCGGCACTGCGAGCCCGCCGGCCGGCACCACCGCCGCCGAAGCCGTGGCGGGATTCCCGGTGAGCGTCACCAACTGCGGCATCACCACAACCTACGACCGCCCTCCGCGCCGGGCCGTGGCCTTGAACCAGCACTCGGTCGAGACGATGTTGGCGCTGGGACTTCAGGAGTCCATGGTGGGCACCGCATTCCTCGACGATCAGGTGCTGCCCGAATACCGCGACGCCTACGAGGGCATACCGGTGATCGCCGAGGAATACCCGTCGTACGAGACACTGCTCGCCGCCGAACCCGACTTCGTCTACGGCGGTTGGGAAAGCGCATTCGACGAGAAGGAGGGGCGTGGGCGCGAGCGGTTGCGCGATGTCGGCATCGACACCCACCTCAACCCTGAGAACTGCTCTTCTGAGCCGATGACGTTCTCTGCGGTGGACGACGAAATACGCACCATGGGGCGGATATTCGGTGTCAGCGACCGAGCCGAGTGGGTGGTCGAACGCCAGCAGCGTAGCCTGCAGGAAACCCGTCAGCGCGTGCGCGACCTGGCACCGGTCGATGTGGCCGTCTACGACAGCGGTGAGGCCACCGTGTTCACCTCCGGCGGGCAGGGCATCGGCAACCAGATCATCGAATCCGCGGGCGGGCGCAACCTGTTCGCCGACGTACCGAAGGTGTGGGCCGACGTCTCGTTCGAACAGTTCGCCGAACGGGCGCCCGAGGTCATCCTGATCTATGACTACGGCGATCAATCGGTCGAGCAGAAGAAACGGTTTCTGCAGGACAACCCGCTGCTGCAGCGGGTACCTGCCGTCCGCGACCAGCGCTTCGCGGTGTTGCCGCTGTCCGAGATCACCGCAGGCGTGCGTGTCGGGCCCGCGGTCAGATCCCTTGCCGAACAGCTGCATCCGGAGCAGGCGCGATGACGGCCGTCGTCCTGGACAGGCCGGTGCGGTCGGTGACCCCGGGCTCGCAACGCGTTCCGTACGGCCTCGTGCTGACCATGCTCACGGGGCTCCTTCTGATGTGCGCGACCGCAGGGGTCACCATCGGGTCGGTGGCCCTTCCGCCCGGGCAGGTGTGGCAGATCCTGCTCCACCAGCTCCATCCGATGTTGGTCGACCCGACATGGCCGCCCGTGCGTGCCTCGATCGTGCTCGACGCACGGCTACCCCGGGTTGCGTTGGCGGCGGTCATCGGGGCCGGCCTGGCATGCTGCGGGATGGTGCTGCAGGCTGTCGTGCGCAACCCGTTGGCCGACCCGATGCTTTTGGGTGTGTCGTCGGGTGCGTCGGTGGGTGCGGTTGCGGTGCTGGTGGCCGGCGCAGGGCTCGGCGTGTTCATGCTGCCGCTGGCGGCGTTTCTCGGAGCGTTGGTCGCGTTGGTCGCCGTCTACTTTCTCGCTCGTACGGGCGGACGGATGACCACGCTGCGACTGATACTCGCCGGTGTCGCGGTCGCGGAGGTGCTGTCGGCCGTCGCCAGTCTGCTGATCGTCACTTCTGACGACCCGCACAAGGCCCAGTCGGCGGTGCGCTGGATGCTCGGCGGCCTCGGTGGGGCCACCTGGTCGACGGTGTGGATCCCGGCTGTCGCCGTTGCCGTCGGTATCGCGGTGCTGCTCGCCGTCACCCGGCCGCTGAATCTGTTGTACAGCGGTGAAGAGGCCGCTGCAGCAATGGGTTTGGACGTTCATCGCTTCCGCGGGGCGATGTTCGTCGTGGTCGCGTTGATGGTGGGTGCCATGGTCGCGGTCAGCGGTGCGATCGGATTCGTCGGCCTGATCATGCCGCACATCGTGCGGATGCTCGTCGGCGCCGACCACCGTCGCGCCCTGCCCGCGGCCGCGCTGCTCGGGGCCTCGTTCCTGATCGTGTGCGACATCGCCGCGCGAACCGTCGCCGCACCGGAGGAACTGCCGGTCGGCGTCCTGACCGCCCTCGTCGGCGGCCCGTACTTCCTGTGGCTCATGCGGCGCAAGGTGTCGGCGTGACCGGCGGAGTCCTCATCGACGATGTGACGGTGACGAGGGGGCGAAAGACGTTGATCCGCAACGTCTCCATGCGGGCGGAGCGCGGTGAGATGGTGGCGGTCGTCGGACCCAACGGCGCCGGTAAGACCACGCTGTTGCGCACGCTCTACCGCGCTCAGCGGCCGACATCGGGGCGCGTGCTGGTCGGCGGCGACGACGTCTGGCAGATGTCGGCCAAGCGCGCGGCGCGCCGCATCGCGGCGGTGTTGCAGGACGCGCCGGGCGATTTCGCGCTCACGGTGTTCGACGTGGTCGCGATGGGCCGGACCCCGTACAAGCGCGCGTTCGACGGTGACAACACCGACGATCGCCGCATCATCGCCGAGGCGCTCGAATCGGTGGAGGTATCCGGTCTGGCGAACGAACCGTTCGACCGGCTCTCGGGTGGTCAGAAGCAGCGCGTGATGATCGCTCGTGCGCTTACACAGAGGACCGACACGATCGTGTTGGACGAGCCGACCAACCACCTCGATCTGCGCCACCAGCACGATGCTCTGCACCTGCTACGGAACACCGGCACCACCGTCATCGCGGCATTGCACGACCTCAATCTCGCTGCGGCATACTGCGACCGGGTCTGCGTCCTCGATACCGGCCGCGTGGTGTCGATCGGCACTCCCGCACAGGTCCTGACCGAGGGCATGCTCGCCGAGGTCTACGGCGTCGCGGCCAGGGTCGGCCTCGATGCGGGCACCGATCGAATCCGGGTCGACGTGACACCCAAGGAGCGGACCCGGTGAGGATCGACGCTCAACTCACCGAGATCACCCGCTTCGGAGGGTTCTTTGCCATCGCCCATGGGGGCGCCGAAGCGGGTTGGCGGCCGGTGAACGCGTGCTACACCGACGGATACCAGGACCTGATCGAGGTGACGGCTAAACGCTACCGCACGAGCGACCTTCGCATCAGCGCGTCGGCGGTGCAGTTGAGCCACGCGTCGAGGCTGTGGTCACCGGTGCTCGCGTGCGCCGTCACATACGGGGTGGTCCCCGACCTCACGAGCCTGCAACGTGCGGAGGACAGCCCAGCGCTGAGAGTTCCTGCCCCCGAAGGTGCTCAGATCGTCGGGGATCCGTCGGCCGCGCTGTACCGCATCGTCGTCGAGGAGCACCTGGAGCGGTTGGCCGACGGGCTGCGTGTCAAGGTCGCACCCGGCCTGCTCTACGGCAACATCGCCTCGGCGTTAGTGGCCGCGACCAGAGCGCTCTACTCGGTGCGACCGCAGCTGCGCGATTCCGCGACCGCCCTGGCGCGGTCTCTGCTGGAGACCGGCAGACTCACCGGAACCGGAACGGTCAAATACAACTTGGCGTTTCGTCGCCGAAGCTGCTGTCTGTACTACCGCGTGAGCGACGGATCGAAGTGCGGAGACTGTGCGTTGCGCTGAATCAGGTGAAGGGGGCGATCTCCACGCCCTCGGCCAGCAGCCTGTCGCGTACCGCCGTGGCGATCTGCACGGCGCCCGGTGAGTCACCGTGCACGCAGATCGAATCGACGGTGATCGGAATCGTCGAGCCGTCGACCGCGTCGACGCGCCCGTCCGACACCATCGACGCGATCCGGTCGGCGATGACGTCGGTGTCGTGCAGGACGGCACCGCGCTGGCGTCGGTCCACCAGCCGGCCGTCGGGACGATAGGCCCTGTCGGCGAACGCCTCGGGCACCGTGCGCAATCCGAGCTGTTCGGCCTCGCGGAAGAACGCCGAGCCGGTGAGCCCGAGCACCGGAAGGGCGGGATCGACGTCGTGCACGGCCTCTGCGACCGCTCGGGCCTGATCGTTGTTGGTCACGATCGCGAAGTACAGCGCCCCATGAGGCTTGACGTAGGTGACGGTGGATCCGGCAGCGTGCGCGATCGCCTGTAGCGCGCCGATCTGGTAGATAACGTCGGCCTTGAGATCCTCGGGTGTCGCGTCGATGAACCGGCGGCCGAAGCCGGGCAGATCGCGATAGCTGACCTGCGCGCCGATCCGCACGTCGCGCTCGGCCGCCGCTCGGCAGGCCCGCACGAGCAGGGCCGGGTCGCCGGCGTGGAAGCCGCAGGCGACGTTGGCGCTGGTGACGATGTCGAGCATGGCATCGTCGTCGCCGAGGCGCCAGACCCCGAAGCCCTCACCGAGGTCGGCATTCATGTCGACGGTTCTCATGTCGGTGACTCCGCGGATGTCGATGACGGCCAACGGTTTTCGGCGACGAATTCGCTCAACGGGCGTCCAGTCGTCCATTCGTCGATCTCGAGCTGGGGACGATCCGGAAACTCGGGGACCGGGCCGAGGCACAGGATCGCCACGGGCTCAGCGCCGTTCGGCATGTAGAGCAACTCGGCGAGCCTGTCCGGTTCGAAGATCGACACCCAACCCATGCCGAGCCCCTCTGCGCGCGCGGCAAGCCACAGGTTCTGTATCGCGCAGGAGACCGAGGCCAAATCCATGTGTGGAAGGGTGCGACGCCCGAACACATGCTCGTGTCTGCCGTCGCCCAGCGCAACGACGAGGAGCTCGGCGCACTCCAGGATCCCTTCGACCTTGAGAGCCAGGAACTCCTCGCCACGTGGCCCCAACGCCTCGGCGGTCCGCACACGCTCCTCGTCGACGAGGTCATGGATGCGTGCCCGCAACCGGTCGTCGGTGATCCGGACGAATCGCCATGGCTGCATCAGGCCGACGCTCGGTGCGGCGTGTGCGGCCTGCAGCAGCCGCACCAGTACGTCTTCGGGTATCTGCGTGCCGGGCAGGAACCGGCGCATGTCGCGGCGTTCGGCGATCACCCGATAAACCGCGCGGCGTTCTTCGACGTCGAACGCGTGCTGGTTCACGCGGCCAGCTTAGACATTCGGGGACCACCGTGACGCCGGCCGCGCGGTCCGGGCAGCGCCCACTAATGGAAACGGTTATCGTTATCGGTGTGATGACCCCCCGCATTGCCCGCACGATCCTCGCCGGTGCGCTGCTGGCCGCGCCGTTCGCTTTGGCGGCGTGCGCCGGCAGTGACGAGCGAGCCCAGGAGGCGAGTACCGTTCCGTGTCCGGTCCGGCCGGTCGACGTCGTCGTCAGCGTGGATCAGTGGGGTGACATCGTTTCCCAGTTGGGCGGTGCCTGCGCGGAGGTCTCCACGGTGCTGGCCGGCTCGGCGGCCGACCCCCATGACTTCGAGCCCGCACCGTCGGATGCGGCGAAATTCGACGGGGCGCAGCTCGTGGTCCTCAACGGAGGTCACTACGACGAGTGGGCGGTCAAGCTGGCCGCGAGCACGGCCCCGGACGCGCCGGTCGTGGCGGCGATGGCCGTCGACCACGAAGACGGGGCCAACCCCCATGCCTGGTACGACCCCGCCGCGGTGACGGCGCTGGCCGACGCGGTCACCGCGCGACTACGCCAACTCGCGCCGGAGGCGGCGGGCTACTTCGACGAACGTCGCGTCGCGCTCGCGCAGAACCTCAAGCCGTACCATGAGCTCATTGATTCCCTGAGGGCCAAAGCGTCCGGCAAGAGCTATGCGGCGACCGAGACGTCATTCGATGACATGGGTGCGGCGCTCGGTCTGGCCAACCGCACCCCGCGCGGCTATCAGGTCGCATCGTCCAACGACTCCGAACCGTCCCCGGCCGACCTCGACGCCTTCTTACAACTGTTGTCCGATCGCGGCGTTGACGTCCTGGTCTACAACGTGCAGACCGAAGGCTCTGTCCCGCAACAGCTTCGGGCAGCGGCCGAGCAGTCGGGGCTTCCGGTGGTCGAGATCACCGAGACGCTGCCGCCGGACGCCGATTCGTTCCAGAGCTGGCAGGTCGACCAGTTGATCGCACTCGGCGAGGCGCTCGGTGTCGCAACCTAGTTCCGAACCTGAGGTCGAGCCCGACGTCGAGCAGACGGCGCTGACCTTCGAGGACGTCAGCGCGGCGCGCGGCGGGCGGCTGATCTGGTCGGAGGCGACGTTCGAGGTCCCCGCCGGCGGCATCGTGGCCGTCATCGGGTCGAACGGGGCCGGAAAGACGACGCTGCTGCAGATCGTGCTCGGTCTGGTGCCGCCGGCGTCCGGACACGTCCGCGTCTTCGGCCAACCGGCCGGTGCGCTCAACAAGTCGATCGGTTACGTCCCGCAGAACTACGCGTCGGCTTCCGGCGAGGCGATCCGGGCGCGCGACGCCGTGATGCTCGGCCTCGTCGGGCACCGGTGGGGTTTCGGGTGGCCGAGTCGTGAGGACAACCGTCGCGTGGACGAGGTGCTCGCCGCCGTCGACGCGACCGCGGTGGCGGACAAACGGCTCTCCCAACTCTCGGGCGGCCAGCGCCAGCGGGTCGCGCTGGCCGAGGCGCTGGTCTCCAAGCCCCGCATGTTGATCCTCGACGAGCCGTTGGCCGCACTCGATCTGCGCAGCCAGCGCGAGATCGTCGCCGTGCTCGAGCGGATCAGCAAGGAGTTCGGGGTGACGATCCTGGTCGTCGCACATGACCTCAACCCACTGCTGGGCGTGTTGACCAGCGCCATCTACCTGCTCGACGGACACGCGCACTTCGACACGTTCGACGGCCCCGTCGACGAGACACTGCTGAGCCACCTCTACGGCACCCGAGTCGAGGTCGTTCATACGCCGCAGGGCGATCTCTACGTGCGGAGGCCGTGATGAACACGACCATCGTCGCGCTTGGCTACCAAGACCATTGGTGGCAGATCCTTATGTCGTCCTTCATGCGCAACGCGTTGATCGGCGGCACGATCGTCGCCCTGGCCGCCGGCCTGATCGGTTACTTCGTCGTCGTGCGCAACACCGCCTTCGCCGCCCACGCGCTCGCTCACATCGGGCTGCCGGGCGCGACGGGAGCGGTACTCGTCGGCGTCCCCGTCGGGGTGGGGCTCGGCGTGTTCTGTATCGGCGGCGCCCTGGTGATCGGAGTGCTGGGCCGCCGGGCGGCCGACCGCGAGGTGGCCACGGGAACCGTACTGGCGATGGCGACCGGTCTCGGGTTGTTCTTCAACTCGCTGGCGACCAAGAGTTCGAGCACGCTGACCAACGTCCTGTTCGGCAACCTGCTGGCGATCTCGCGCCAGCAGATCATTACGTTCGCGGTGCTGGTGGCGGTGCTGGCGGTGTGCATCGCGCTGATCTACCGGCCGCTGCTGTTCACGTCCGTCAACGCCCAGGTGGCCGACGCCAGGGGAGTGCCGGTGCGCGCGCTTTCGGTGGCGTTCATGGCGCTGCTCGGCCTGGCGGTGACGATGGCCGTGCAGGCAGTCGGCACGCTGCTGCTGTTCGCGCTCGTGGTCAGTCCCGCTGCGGCGGCGATCATGCTGACACCGCGACCGGGCAAGGCGATCGCCCTGTCCACGGCGTTCAGCCTCGCAGCCGTGTGGGTGGGTCTCGGCCTCTCGGCGATGTTCAACGCGCCGCCCAGCTTCGTGATCGTGACGGTCGCGTGCAGCGTCTGGGCGGTGGTGTGGGCCGGGCAGCGCGGGCTGCGACGAACCGCCGATCAGGTGCTGGTCACCTGAGCTTGAGCCGTGGTCGGCTACCCTCACGGAGCATGCCGAGGAGTCCCACGCCGCGACGGCGTGCCACGCTGGCTTCTCTGGCCGCCGAACTGAAGGTCTCCCGCACCACGATCTCCAACGCCTACAACCGGCCGGACCAGTTGTCGGCCGAACTCCGCGATCGCGTACTGGCCACCGCGAAGCGGCTGGGATACCCCGGCCCCGACCCGGTGGCGCGTTCGCTGCGCACCCGGAAGGCCGGTGCGGTCGGTCTGATGATCACCGAACCGCTCAACTATTCCTTCAGCGATCCAGCCGCACTCGACTTCGTGGCCGGCTTGGCCGAGTCGTGTGAAGAGGCCGGGCAGGGACTGCTGCTCGTCGCGATCGGCCCCAACCGCAGCGTCAGCGACGGGACGGCGGCGATCCTCGCTGCCGGGGTGGACGGTTTCGCCGTCTATTCGGCCTCCGACGACGACCCGTATCTCGCGACCGTCCAGCAGCGGCACCTGCCGATGGTGGTGATCGACCAGCCCAAGGACGTGCCCGGTGCCTCGCGCGTGTCCATCGACGACCGTGGCGCCATGCGCCAACTCGCCGAACACGTTGTGCAGCTGGGTCATCGGGAGATCGGCCTGCTGACGATGCGGCTGGGCCGGGATCGGCCGAAGGGCGGGGCAGGGCCCACGGCGGCCGACCCGCAACGACTGCAGACTCCGCACTTTCACGTACAGCGCGAACGCATCGCAGGGGTTCGTGACGCGATGAGTGCAGCCGGGCTCAACCCCGAATCGTTGACCGTGGTGGAGAGCTACGAGCACCTGCCGACGTCGGGCGGGGCGGCCGCGGCAGTCGCCTTGGCAGCCAATCCCCGGCTCACCGCGTTGATGTGCACTGCGGACGTACTGGCCCTGTCGGCGATGGATTACCTACGGGCGCGGGGCATCTACGTTCCCGGCGAGATGACGGTCACCGGATTCGACGGAGTGCCCGAGGCGCTGCGGCGCGGTCTGGCCACCGTCGCACAGCCCAGCATCGAGAAGGGTCGCCGGGCGGGACGGCTGCTGCACCACCCGCCACGATCGGGTCTGCCCGTCGTGGAAGTCCTCGACACCGAGCTGGTCCGGGGCCGCACGGCGGGACCGCCCGCCTAGAGCGCGGTGACCGGTGGGGATGCCCGCCACTGCTGGACCATCGGTGCGATACCCGAGGTGAGCATCGGCAGCTCGGGAGCCATCGCCAGCGCCGCGACCATCGCGAGCCTGCCGGCCGCCTCGGTGATCCGCAGAACACGTTCATCGGTCGGGCGCAGCCCTATGGAGACCGCCGCCGCGTCGTAGGCGGCGAGGGCGTCGGCGCCCACCATCGCGAGGTCCGATTCGACCGCACCGAGCGTCACGAGTTCGAAGTCCGACCACATCTCGCCGTCCGGTGTGGTGATCATGTTGTGGTATGGCGCGTCACCGTGAATGGGCTGGACGTCGACGCCGGGGAATGCGGACTGAAAGGCCGCGCGCGAGGTCAACACTGGGCCGATGACATCCCATTCGCGTTGCGCCCGTTCGAGATCGGGTGTCGGAATGAGTTCGGGCAGGTTCCTCAACGCCGCCAGCCCCTCCGGTATATAGGAGCCAAACGGCGCCCAGAAATCCAGCTCCCCGTCGTAGTCGCGCAACGCGGCGTGCAGCTGCGCGGTCTGCTGCATGCGGCGATTCAAATCCGGGTTCGGATCGGGGACCTGCTCAACGAACTGCCAGAACGTCATCGAAAACCCGTCGCGGCGAACGGGTTCGGCGGGCACCAACGGGCTCGGTGCCACTACCGGATGCCCACGCTCGGCGAGCCATCTGGTGACGGCGAGCTCTGCGCGCTGTTGCCGGGTCTGCACATCCGGATTTCGGGTGTACGACGGCGGCAGGACCGTGGGCACTCGGACGACGACCGGCTCGGGATGAAGGTGGACGATCACGGAGAACACGTCGTAGAGCACGCGGGGATCGTCGCTGCGCAGGCCGAGGTCGGCCCCGGCGGCGACGGCCGCGGCAACTGCGGAAGCGGTCCGCTCGGCGATCTCGGCGTCGGTCAGCACCGTCAACCCGATTGCGAGCGGCGCGCGTCGAGCAGGTAAACCAACGCTGCCGCAACGTCTTGCGGCGATTCGACGCGATAGGCCGCCAACGTATCGCCCGGCCCGATCTTCACCCCGACGTCGTCACCGCGAAGACGACGGAACGCCTTCTCATCGGTGACGTCGTCGCCGAAGAACACCACGGCGTTCGCGTTCTCCTGCTCTCGCAGGATGTCGATCGCCTCGCCCTTGTCCGTCTGGATCACCGCGAACTCCAGCACTTCCTTGCCTTCGGTCAGCTGGGCATCCCAGTCGGTCGACGCCTCGCGAGCCGCGGCGAGCGCGGCCGCGCCGTCGTCCGCCGAGGCGTTGCGCACGTGCAGCGCGACGCTGGCCGGTTTGGTCTCGACCGTGACACCCGGCTTACCCGAGGCGATCTTTAGCAGCTCCGACGTGATGCGCTGCAGCGCAACGTCGTCGACCTCGTGCGTGAATCCCGTGTCGAACTCGGCACCGTGGCTGCCGACAAGATGCACCGCAGGCGGCATCCCCGACAACTCGCGCAGCACCTCGAGCGCGCGTCCGGAGATCAGCGCGGAAGCCGTGTCGGGCAGGTCGGCGAGCGCGACCAACGCGTCCGCGGCCTCGGCGAGTGGCCGGGCGTCGCCCGGGTTACTGACGATCGGCGCCAGCGTGCCGTCGAAATCGGAGGTGATCAGCAGCCGTGGCGTCGCAGCAGCCGAAGTGAGCGCGCGCTGCAGATCGGCTGGAAGCACGCCTAGATCTTAGGATGCTCTCCGTCGCCGATCAGCAGCCGCACAGCGAGGTCCAGCCGCTTGCTGACGTCGGTTGCCGAGGCCCGCCTGGTGAGCCAGGCGAGCAGGTTGGACAGCCAGACATCGGAGATGACGCGCGCGATGTGGTACTGGTCCTCGGTGGGCTCACCGTCGCTCATGGCGCGGGCGAACATCGAGTCCATCAGCTTGCCGACGTGGTCGACCTCACCGGCCGCCGACGCGTCGGCGAACACGAACGCTCGCGTCATCGCCTCGGTCAACAACGGATTGCGCTGCATCGCGCGGTTGAGCTTGCCCACCATGATGTTCAGCCGCTGATACGGCGTGCCACCGGCCAGCGAGGCGCGGTCGGTCTTGGCGTCGATGCGCTCGAACTCGCGACCCAGTGCGGACACCAGCAGGTGCACCTTGGACGGGAAGTACCGGTAGAGGGTGCCGACCGCGACATCGGCCCGTTCGGCAACGGCCCGCATCTGGACGGCTTCGTAGCCGCCCTTGGAGGCGATGGCCAGCGTCGCGTCCAGGATGCGCTTGCGGCGCTCGCGCTGGGCTTCTGAGCCGAGCTCTGACTCGGACAGGACCGCCACGTTCATCACCTGGCGTGGTCGAGATTCCGACCCCGAGCCCGGGTTGGCGGCTGCTGGCTGGGACGGGCCGGACATGCGGCGGGCTTCTCCTTCGTTACGCGTTCTCGCTGGAAACGATACGCATGCCGATGCACTTTTTCTCACCCCGATGTCGCCGATGGCACCGATGTGTCCTGCTGTAATGGCGGTCGACTTGACGGTCGGTCGCTGGCACTATTAGAACACGTTCTAGTGAGGAGCACCGCCTTCTCACCCAATAGCTAGGAGTGGACGGTGTCGCTCGCATCCCCGGGGACCATTGCCGACGACCAGGCAGCCGTGAGGGAGCTGGTGCGTGACTGGGCAACAGCTTCTGACGTCGTCACCGCCGCGCGAGACGTCGAGCAGGGGCAGGCGGACGCCTGGCGCCGGGCCTATGCGGGGATGGCCGAACTGGGGATCTTCGGGGTGGCGTTACCGGAGGCGCACGGCGGCGCCGACGGCACGGTCGACGACCTGTGCGCGATGGTCGACGAGGCGGCGGCCTCGCTGGTGCCCGGCCCGGTAGCGACGACCGCACTGGCCACGCTCGTGTTCGAATCGCCGGAAGTGCTGCAGGCGCTGGCTTCGGGTGAGCGGGTTGCCGGGGTGGCGTTGACGGCCGACCTGCGCTTCGCCGACGGCCGCGCCTCGGGCACCGCGGACTACGTGCTCGGCGCCGATCAGGCGGGGGTGCTGCTGCTGCCGGCAGGCGACGTCTTCGTCACGGTCGATGCCGGCGCGGACGGCGTGACCGTCGAGCCGCTGAAGGCCACCGACTTCTCCCGGCCGCTTGGGCGGGTCGTGCTCGAGTCCGCGCCTGCCGAGGCGGTCAGCGCTCCGGCGCAGCGAGTGATCGACGTCGCCGCGGCCGTGATGGCGGCCGAGGCCGCGGGTCTGGCCCGCTGGGCGCTGCAGACCGCGACCGAGTACGCGAAGGTGCGCGAGCAGTTCGGCAAGCCCATCGGCAGCTTCCAGGCCATCAAGCACATGTGCGCGGAGATGCTTCTGCGGTCCGAGCAGGCCTCGGTGGCCGCCATGGATGCGGCAAGAGCCGTTTCGGAAGGCGACGAGAACCAACTCTCGATCGCCGCTGCGGTGGCGGCTGCGGTCGGAATCGAGGCCGCCAAGGCCAACGCCAAGGACTGCATCCAGGTGCTGGGCGGCATCGGGATCACCTGGGAGCACGACGCGCATCTGTATCTGCGCCGCGCCTACGGCATTTCGCACTTCCTCGGCGGAGCGCCGCGCTGGTTGCGCCGGGTCGCGGCGTTGACGCAACAGGGTGTGCGCCGGGATCTGCGTATCGACCTCGAATCGGTTGAGGGTCTGCGACCCGAGATCGCCGCTGCCGTCGCGGAAGTCGCTGCCCTACCCGTCGAGAAGCAGCAGGCCGCACTCGCCGACGCGGGCCTGCAGGCGCCGCACTGGCCCAAGCCGTACGGCCGCGGGGCCGGGCCCGCCGAACAGCTGCTGATCGACCAGGAGTTGGCGGCCGCCGGTGTCACCCGGCCCGACCTGGTGATCGGATGGTGGGCCGCGCCAACGATTCTCGAACACGGCACCCCCGAACAGATCGAACAGTTCGTCCCCGCGACGCTGCGCGGCGAACTGCTGTGGTGTCAGCTGTTCTCCGAGCCGGGCGCCGGATCGGATCTGGCCGCGCTGCGCACCAAAGCCGTACGCGTCGACGGCGCGACCGCGGGCGGCGCAAGGGGCCCGGGTTGGAAGTTGACCGGCCAGAAGGTGTGGACCTCCGCGGCGCACAAGGCCGCGTGGGGCGTCTGCCTGGCGCGCACCGACCCGGACGCGCCGAAACACAAGGGGATCACGTACTTTCTGGTCGACATGAAGTCGCCGGGCATCGACATCCGCCCGCTGCGCGAGATCACCGGCGACAACCTGTTCAACGAGGTGTTTTTCGACGAGGTGTTCGTGCCCGACGAGATGGTCGTCGGCCAGGTCAACGACGGGTGGCGACTGGCCCGCACCACGCTGGCCAACGAGCGGGTCGCGATGGCTCACGGCACCGCGCTCGGCAACCCGATGGAGGAGTTGCTCAAGCAGGTCGCCACGCTGGACTTCGACGTGGCCGGTCAGGACCGCTTGGGTTCGTTGATCGTGGCGGCTCAGGTCGGCTCACTGCTGGATCAGAAGATCGCCGAACTCGCTGTGGGAGGGCAGGATCCGGGCCCGCAGGCCAGCGCGCGCAAGCTGATCGGCGTGCGCTACCGGCAGGCGCTGGCCGAACTGCGGATGGAACTGTCCGAAGGTGGCGGCGTGGTCGAGAACTCGACGGTGTTCGACTTCCTCAACACGCGCTGCCTGACCATCGCGGGCGGCACCGAGCAGATCCTGCTCACCCTCGCGGGTGAACGGCTTCTGGGCCTACCCCGCTAACTGAATGAGGCCTGCGCGCACGCGTCCGGCGAGGTGATGTTGACCCCGCTGTAGACCACCTGGATGTGCGAGCACACGATCAAGGGAACGTCGGTGCGCGGCGCTCCCGTGCGCTGATCAACCGGCCAGGCGATCCCGCGGAGTTGGAACTTCTCGGGCGGTCCGCCCCCGAAGTAGATGGTCGTGAACTCCACGTCGGTGAGCGATTTGAACGACCGGGTGTTCGGGGCGTCGAAGTTGAAGTTTCCGACGTACACGCCCCGGTCCATGGTGCGCAGCGTGGTGGTCTGGCGGGCCCACAGGTCGCCGGGGAAGCCGAGAACGTCCGGGCCGCGGCGCAGATTGGCCCTGGCGTCGAACAAGCACTTGGCCTCGGCCGCGATGCAGTTCGCGGTCGCGTGCATCTCGAGGTTGGTGCCGGGGTCGACCGGGATCGACGAGTCCGCGGTGTCGACGGCCGCGGCCGCCGTCGGGGTGGGTGCCATGAGCGTCAGCGCCAGCAGCACCGCCGAGATCGCCGCAGCGACGCCGGTCAACCGGTTCGTCACGTTGCTCCCCTTCCACGTGCGGCGAATGCTAGCCCGCGCGCTATTCGTCATAGGTGACTTCGACCGAATCCGAGCGGGGTAGGGCCTGGCAGCCCAGGATCAGACCCTCATCGAGGTCGGACTGCTCGAGGACGTCATTGACGTCCATCTCGACGTCGCCGCTCTTCTTCAGCACGGCGCACGCGCCGCAATGGCCCTCGCGGCAGGAGAACGGCGCGTCGAGTCCCTTGTCCAGCAGCACGTCGAGCAGTTTGGCGTTGCGGGGCCAGCGCACCTCGTGGGTTTCGCCGTCGAGCGTGACGATCGCCGTGGCCGGCCCCTCGTCGCTGTCGTCCTCCTCGATGACCACCGCCGCGAACGGGTCGGAGTCCAGCGACTTGAACACCTCGATGTGCACCCGTTCGGCGGGCAGTCCTGCGCCCTTGACCGCCTCCTCTGCCGCGGCCATGAACGGCCCGGGGCCGCAGATGTAGGCGTCGTGGCTCGTGTAGGGAGCGGTCAAAGCGGCCAGCGCCGCCGCGCTCGGCAGACCCTGCACCGTTTCCAGCCAGTGCACGACGACCAACCGCTCGGGGTACTTCTCACTCAGCTCACGCAGCGCCGAGCCGAAGATCACCGACTTCTCGTCGCGGTTGGCATAGACGAGCACGACCTTGCCGCTGCCCTCGGCCAGCGCTGACTTGCAGATCGACATCATCGGCGTGATCCCGGAACCCGCGGCCAGCAGCAGGAAGTCGGTGTCCAGCGTCTTGGGCACGAACGTGCCCGAAGGCGCGAGCACGTGGATCTTCATGCCGGCGTGCGCGTGGTCGCACAACCAGTTCGATGCGTACCCGTCGGCGGTGCGCTTGACGGTGACGGTAAGCCGGTCGTCGGTGAACGGGGAACTGCACAACGAGTAGCACCGCGCCACCGAACCCGTCCGGTCGCTGGGCACGCGCAGGGTCAGGAACTGCCCCGGCGCGTACCGCAACCGTTCGGCGGGGATATCGGCGCCGGAGGGCACGCTGAACACCAGCGAGCGCGCGTCGTCAGTCTCGGTGACGACATCGGCAAGTTCCAACTCGAGCACGTGGCTGCCGAGTGGCTCGTCGGTCACTTTCGTGTCCACCTCTCACGTCCGCCGGCCCTGCGATCCAGGGCAATAACTAGAACAGGTTACAGAAATGCATGTGTGCAGGTCCAGGTCCTACAGGTATGCCCTACTCGACATGAATCGTAACGTGTTCTAATCTGACGGCTAAGCGGTTCGCGCTTCGCGTGCGTGCTCATCGCAGTCCGTCCTATCGGGAGGCACATCAGTGACGTCCATTGAACAGCGTGACGTGCAGTCGGTCCTAGCCGGGATCGACGACCTCCGGCCGCTGATCGCCAAACGCGCACAGGCGACCGAAGACCTGCGCCGCCTCCCCGACGACACCGTCAACGAACTGAACGAGGTCGGCTTCTTCAAGCTGCTTCAGCCCGAGCAGTGGGGCGGGATGCAGTGCGATCCGACGCTCTTCTACGAGGCGGTGCGCCGCCTGGCCAGCGCCTGCGGTTCGACCGGTTGGGTCAGTTCGATCATCGGCGTCCACAACTGGCACCTCGCGCTGTTCGACCAGAAGGCGCAGGAGGAGGTATGGGGCGAGGACCCGGCCGTGCGGATCTCCTCGTCGTATGCCCCGATGGGTGCGGGCACCGTCGTCGACGGCGGCTACATCGTCAACGGCTCGTGGAACTGGTCGTCCGGTTGTGACCACGCCACGTGGACGTTCGTCGGCGGCCCGGTGATCAAGGACGGCAAGCCGGTCGACTTCGGCAGCTTCTTGATCCCGCGCTCCGAATACGAGATCGACGACGTGTGGCATGTGGTCGGCCTCAAGGGAACCGGAAGCAACACGCTCAAGGTCAAAGATGTGTTCGTGCCGCGGCACCGCTTCCTGTCCTACAAGGCGATGAACGACCGCACCGCGGGCGGGCTCCAGACCAACACCGCCCCGGTCTACAAGATGCCTTGGGGCACAGTGCATCCCACCACCATCTCCGCTCCGATCGTCGGTATGGCGTACGGCGCGTACGACGCGCACGTCGAACATCAGGGCAAGCGTGTGCGCGCGGCGTTCGCGGGGGAGAAGGCCAAGGACGACCCGTTCGCGAAGATCCGCATCGCGGAGGCCGCCAGTGATATCGACGCGGCCTGGCGCCAGCTGATCGGCAATGTCGGCGACGAGTACGCCCTGCTGAAAGCGGGCGAGGAGATCCCGTTCGAGTTGCGCGCCCGCGCCCGCCGCGACCAGGTCCGCGCGACCGGCCGCGCGATCGCCTCGATCGACCGCCTGTTCGAGGCCTCCGGCGCCACCGCGCTCAGCAACGACGCACCGGTGCAACGGTTCTGGCGCGACGCCCATGCCGGGCGCGTGCATGCCGCCAACGATCCCGAACGCGCCTACCTGATCTTCGGCAACAACGAGTTCGGGCTGCCGCCGCAAGACACGATGGTTTAACGGAAGGCCAGATGACCTCATACATCCAGGAGACCGAGCAGCAGGTCGAGGTCACCTTCGAATCGACGTCTCGGTACGCGCAGGTCCGCGCCGGTGAACGAGACATGCGGCTGCACTACCACGAGGCCGGTGTCGGCCACTCCGAGACGGTGGTGTTGCTGCACGGCGGCGGGCCGGGAGCGTCGAGTTGGTCGAACTTCTCCAAGAACATCGCGGTGCTGGCCAGGCACTTTCACGTCATCGCCATTGACCAGCCCGGGTACGGTCACTCGGACAAGCACACCGAACATGAGCAGTACAACCGCTACAGCGCGAACGCGGTGCTCGGGCTGTTCGACCACCTGGGCATCGAACGTGCTGCGCTGGTTGGTAACTCGCTCGGTGGCGGGACCGCGGTGCGGTTCGCGCTCGACAACCCCAAGCGGGCGGGCCGGCTGGTGCTGATGGGCCCCGGCGGGCTGTCGGTCAACCTCTTTGCGCCCGATCCCACCGAGGGCGTCAAGCTGCTGGGCAAGTTCACCGCCGAGCCCACGCGCGAGAACATGGAGAAGTTCCTGCGCATCATGGTTCACGACCAGAAGCTGATCACTCCCGAACTGATCGACGAGCGGTTCGAGATCGCCAGCCGGCCCGAGTCGCTGGCCGCGGCCAAGGCGATGGGAATGTCGTTCGCGGGTGCGGACTTCGAGCTCGGCATGATGTGGCGCGAGGTGTACAAGCTGCGTCAACCGGTGCTGTTGATCTGGGGTCGCGAAGATCGCGTCAACCCGCTCGACGGCGCGCTGGTGGCGCTCAAACAGATTCCGCGGGTTCAGCTGCATGTCTTCGGGCAGTGCGGACACTGGGCTCAGCTGGAGAAGTTCGACGAATTCAACAAGCTCACCATCGACTTTCTGACGGTCAAACCCAAGGAGGTTGCGCGATGACCATCAAATCGCTTGGCTACCTTCGGATCGAGGCCACGGACGTCGCGGCGTGGCGCGAGTACGGCCTGAAGGTACTCGGCATGGTAGAGGGCTCCGGCGAGACCGACGGTGCGCTCTATCTGCGGATGGACGAGTTCCCGGCCCGGCTGGTGATCGTGCCAGGAGAACACGACCGGTTGCTGCAGTCCGGCTGGGAAACCGCCAACGCCACTGAGCTGCAGGACATCCGGAACCGGCTCGACATCGAAGGCGTGCCGTACAAGGAGGCCTCGGCTGCCGAGCTGGCCGAACGCCGCGTCGACGAGATGATCCGCTTCGACGACCCGTCCGGTAACACGCTCGAGGTCTTCCACGGTGTCGCGCTCGAGCACCGTCGCGTCGTCAGCCCGTACGGCCACAAGTTCGTCACCGAGCAGCAGGGCCTGGGCCACGTGGTGCTGACCACCCGTGACGACGCCGAGACGCTGCACTTCTACCGGGATGTGCTGGGGTTCTACCTGCGTGACTCGATGCGGCTACCACCCCAGCTCGTCGGACGGCCCGCCGACGGCGCGCCCGCGTGGCTGCGCTTCCTCGGGGTCAACCCGCGCCACCACAGCCTGGCGTTCATGCCGGGTGAGACGCCGAGCGGCATCGTTCACCTGATGGTGGAGGTCGAAAGCGCCGACGATGTCGGGCTCTGTCTGGACCGCGCGTTGCGGCGCAAGGTGCCGATGTCGGCGACGCTGGGTCGCCACGTCAATGACAAGATGCTGTCGTTCTACATGAAGACGCCGGGCGGCTTTGATGTCGAGTTCGGTTGTGAGGGTTTGCAAGTCGAGAATGAAGACTGGGTCGCGCGGGAAAGTACCGCGGTCAGCCTATGGGGCCACGACTTCAGCGTCGGCTTCAAGTGACGGTGAAGATCACTCGATAATGGCGGCCGAACCGATCGATCCGCGCACATTCCGCAGCGTGCTCGGACAGTTCTGTACGGGCATCACGGTGATCACGACGATCCACGACGGCGTGCCGGTCGGGTTCGCGTGCCAGTCGTTCGCCGCGCTGAGCCTGGATCCACCGCTGGTGCTGTTCTGCCCGACGAAGATGTCGCGGTCGTGGCAGGCGATCGAGGCCAGCGGTAATTTCTGCGTGAACGTGCTGCACGAGAACCAAAAGGATGTTTCGGCGCGGTTCGGCTCGAAGGAACCCGACAAGTTCGCCGAAATCGAGTGGTATCAGTCCAAACTCGGCTCGCCGGTCATCGAAGGCACGCTCGCTCACATCGACTGCTCGGTGCATTCGGTGCACGACGGAGGCGACCACTACGTCGTATTCGGCGCTGTGCATTCGCTGTCGGACGTCCCGCACCGCAAGCCGCGGCCGCTGCTTTTCTACCGCGGGCAGTACACCGGTATCGAGCCGGAGAAGAACACGCCCGCCCAATGGCGTGACGATCTCGAGGCCTTCCTCACCGCGACCACCGACGACACCTGGTTGTAGGCGCGCTACAACAACCCGTCGATGAAGTCGACGATCGCGGCCGCGACCTCTTGGTGCATGGTCTCGTTCAGAATGTCGTGACGAGCCCCCTCGAACTCGGCGAGGCGCAGCGCGTCGATCTGCTCGGCGTAGGCACGTACCGCCCCGACCTGGGCGAGGGGGTCGTTTGAACCGTGCACGGCCAGTGTCGGCACCGTCAGCTTCGGCAGCACCGCGCCGAACCGGTCCCAGGCCCGGTCGAGCTCCCGCACCAGCGCCACACCGTCGGCGTCGACGAACGTCAATGGATCGTTCGCCAGCAGGTCGAGGTAGAACGGGTCCTCGGACAGCCAACTCGGCTCGAGGGCCAGTGAGGTGTCGCTGTCGAGCATCGCCGGGATCGGTACCAGCGGAGCGCCGGAGACGATACCGCCGGCGTAACGGTCGGGCTGGTCGAGCAACCGGAACAGCGTGACGATCGAGCCGAACGAATGTCCTTGTGCGATCAACGGTATTCCGGGAGTGGCGCTTTCGGCGAGCGAGATCAGGTCGTCGGCCAGTGAGGAGCTGTCCTCGGTCGATCCGAAGTCACCGCGGGTGCCCGGGCTGAGCCCGTGGCCGAACTGGTCCACCGCCCAGAGGTCGAAGCCCGCGGCGTTGAGTGCGAAGCCGTAACGGTGGTAGAGACCGGTGTGCTCGCCGAAGCCGTGCAGGAAGATCACCGCCGCGCGGGGCTGCGGCGACGCCCAGTGGCGGTAGTAGGCCCGACCCTTCGGGTGGTCGATGAACGGCATACCGACGACGTTAGCCCTTGCCCAGTAGCACGTCGTGCTGGTCGTCCATCCGATCGCGAATCGCGTCGACGACGGCCGCCACCTCCGGCCGCCGCAGTGTTTCGCCGCGGGTGACGAGCCAGTACGTCAGCCGCACCGAAACCTCGGTGCGCAGGACGCGTACGAGATCGGCGTGGCGGTCGGCCATGAAGCAGGGCAGCAGCCCGAGGCCCGCGGCCGCGCGGGTCGCCTCGACGTGGACGAAAACGTTCGTGGACGTGACGGATTCGCGCATCGCGGGCGCGAAGCTCGTCGCCGCATCGAGGTCGTCGACCTGCAACATCGAGTCGATGAAGTACACCAGCGGATAACGGTTCAGATCGGCTACGGTCCTCGGCGTACCGTGCTCGGCCAGGTAGTCGCGGGACCCGTAGAGGCCGAGGCAGTAGTCGCCGAGCCGGATCGCCCTGGCCCGATGGACACGGGGTTCGCCGACGACCACCTCGACGTCCAGCCCGGACCTCTGCTGGGTCGCACGGCGGGTGGCGGCGACGATCTCGACCGCCACATTCGGATGCTGCCGCTGAACGCGCGCGGCGGCGGGTGCCGCGATGTAGGCGGAGAAGCCGTCGGTGGCCGAGATCCGGACGACACCCTCGAGCGCGCGCTCGCCGGCGGGATCGACGGCAAGTGATCGCACGGCCGACTCGATGGCTTCCGCGGCGGCCAGGGCGTCGCGTCCGAGTTCGGTGAGTTCCCATCCGCCCGCGCCGCGGGCGAGCACCCGTCCGCCCACCGACTCCTCGAGCGCGGCGATGCGCCTGGAGATCGTGGTGTGGTTGAGGCCGAGTTCCTCGGCGGCCGCGTTGTACCGTCCCGATCGGCCGACCGCCAGCAGCACCAGGAGGTCATCGGCGCTCGGTCGTCGCCGAGCCGGCGGCTGCGTCATGTGTGCATTTTTGCAGATACTCCCTGCGCCTTTCGCCATTGCCCGGGGGCGTATCTGCGTGAATACTCACAGGCGACTTGTCTGCCATCACAACCCGAAGGAGTGTGCGATGGGTGTCACCAACGCCGACAGCGGCGCCGCGCCGGTCCCCACCGGGCTCAAACGCGTCGTGGTCGCCTCGATGGCAGGCACCGTCGTCGAGTGGTACGAATTCTTCCTCTACGCCACCGCCGCCACCCTGGTCTTCAACAAGGTGTTCTTCGCAGAAGGCACCAGTGAGGCGAGCGGTCTGATCGCCGCACTGTTGACCTACGCCGTCGGATTCGTGGCACGGCCGCTGGGCGGAATCGTCTTCGGGCACTTCGGCGACAAGTACGGGCGCAAGAAGCTGCTGCAGTTCGCGATCCTGCTCGTCGGTGCAGTCACCTTCCTCATGGGCTGCCTGCCGACCTACGCGCAGATCGGCGTGTGGGCGCCGATCCTGCTGGTGGTCCTGCGGTTCATGCAGGGCTTCGCGGTCGGAGGCGAATGGGGCGGAGCGGTCCTGCTCGTCGCCGAGCACAGCCCCAACGACAAGCGCGGCTTCTGGGCCAGCTGGCCGCAGGCGGCGGTGCCGGTGGGCAATATGCTCGCCACCGTCGTCCTCCTGGTGCTGACCGCCGCGCTGCCGGAGACGGCGTTCTTGTCCTGGGGATGGCGGGTCGCGTTCTGGCTGTCGGCCGTGGTGGTGCTGATCGGGTACTACATCCGGACCAAGGTCACCGACGCCCCGATCTTCGTGGCCGCACAAGAGGAGGTCGAGCGCGCCAAGGCCGTCTCGTACGGGGTGGTCGAGGTGCTGAAGCGTTATCCGCGTGGAGTTTTCACCGCGATGGGCCTGCGGTTCGCCGAGAACATCATGTACTACCTGGTGGTCACCTTCTCGATCGTGTACCTCAAGACGCACGTCGGCGCCGACACCAGCGACATCCTCTGGTGGTTGCTGGTCGCGCACGCCGTGCACTTCGTGGTGATCCCCCAAGTGGGGCGCTTGTCTGATCGGTTCGGTAGGCGGCCGGTGTATATCGTCGGGGCGATCCTCGGAGGCACGTGGGGCTTCTTCGCGTTCCCGATGATGAACAGCGGTTCCTATGCGTTGATCATGGCAGCCATCATCCTCGGGCTCGTCATCCACGCGCTGATGTACTCACCGCAGCCGGCGATCATGGCCGAGATGTTCCCGACTCGTATGCGGTATTCCGGTGTCTCCCTTGGCTATCAGGTGACATCCATCGTCGCCGGATCGCTCGCGCCTGCCATCGCCACCTGGCTGCTGGACAGGTTCGACTCAGCAGTTCCCATCGCTCTCTACCTCGCGGGCGCGTCAGCGATCACCCTGGTGGCCGCGTTGTTCAACCGTGAGACCAAAGGCCTCGACCTCGGGACGCTCGACGCCGCCGATCGCGATCAACTCGCCAAGGCGGGTGTCGTATGAGCGATCTCGACGGGCGCACCGCGTTGGTCACCGGTGGCGCAAGCGGGATCGGCGCGGCTTGTGCGCATGCCCTCGCTGAGCGCGGGGCGACGGTCACCGTCGCGGATCTGGACGAGGAAGGCGCCAAGAAGGTTGCCGACGAGATCGGTGGAAGGCCATGGGCTGTCGACCTTTCCGACGTGTCAGCGCTCGAGGACCTTCGGCTGCAGACCGACGTCCTCGTCAACAACGCCGGGGTGCAGCACGTCAGCCCGATCCACGAGTTTCCGCCCGAGCGATTCCGCTTCATCCTCGCGTTGATGCTGGAAGCGCCGTTCCTGTTGATCCGCGCGGCGTTGCCGCACATGTACGAGCAGGAGTTCGGACGCATCATCAACATCTCCTCGGTGCACGGTCTACGCGCCTCGGAGTACAAGAGCGGCTACGTCACCGCCAAGCACGGTTTGGAGGGGCTGTCGAAGGTGACCGCTCTGGAGGGCGCGCCGCACGGCGTCACAAGCAACTGTGTCGACCCCGGCTATGTGCGTACCCCGCTGGTGACCAAGCAGATCGCCGATCAGGCCCGCACCCACGGGATCGACGAGGATAAGGTGGTCGCCGACATTCTGTTGAAGGAGAGCGCGATCAAGCGACTTGTCGAACCCGAAGAAGTTGCCTCCCTGGTCACCTGGCTCGCCTCGCCGGCCGCAGTGATGGTGACCGGAGCGTCGTACACGATGGACGGTGGGTGGAGCGCCCGATGACCGCAACTCCGCAATGGACACCCACCGAGGACGATGTGGCCGGAGCGCGCGTCACCGACTTCGCACAGTTCGTGCAGCGCCGCACCGGCCGAAATCACCCCGACTACGAGACGCTGTGGCAGTGGTCGACCGACGAGCCGGATGAGTTCTGGGCCGCGTTGTGGGACTACTTCGACCTCGGCGATCGCCCGGAGCAGGTGCTCACCTCTGCTGAAATGCCTGGAGCGCAGTGGTTTCCGGGCGTGCAGCTCAACTATGTGGATCAGGTGATTCGCAACGCCCGGTCGGACCGGCCCGCCATCCTGTACCTGCGCGAGGGTGGGGATCCCGTCGAGGTGTCGTGGGCCGAGTTGTTGGGACGCACGGCGGCGTTCGCGCAGACGCTGCGCGACCTCGGTGTGAGCGCCGGCGACCGGGTCGTCGGATATCTGCCCAACATTCCCGAGGCCGTGATCGCGTTCCTGGCGACGGCCAGCATCGGCGCGATTTGGAGCGCGTGCGGCCAGGACTATTCGGCCAAGGCCGCACTCGACCGTCTCGGTCAGCTCGAACCCACCGTGCTGGTGACCACCGACGGCTATACCTACGGCGGCAAGTTCCATGACAAGGCCGCCGAAATCACCGCGCTGCAGAAGGGATTACCAACGCTGCGTGCGACGGTGATGGCACCCGACATGGCGGGCAGCAGTAGCAAGGAGTTGACCACGACGCCGGTCGACTTCGCCCACCCGCTGTGGATCCTGTTTTCCTCGGGCACCACCGGGTTGCCCAAGGGCATCATTCACGGCCACGGCGGTGTGCTGGTCGAACACCTCAAAGCCGTGAGCCTGCAGTCCGATATCGGACCGGACGACATCTTCTTCTGGTACACCAGTCCCAGCTGGATGATGTGGAACTTCCAGGTGGCGGGCCTGCTGGTCGGATCGACGATCGTCTGCTACGACGGCAGTCCCAGTGTGCCGCGTCCGGATGTGCTCTGGGAGATCGCGGCGCGGGTCAAGGCGACGGTGCTGGGGACGAGTCCGGGCTATGTGCTGGGCTGCGCGAAGGCCGGCGCGGTGCCGCGCAAGGAGCACGACCTGTCGGCGCTGCGCACGGTCGGCATCACCGGCTCGTCGCTCCCCCCATCGTCGTCACTGTGGTTGCGCGACAACGTCGGTGAGCACGTGCAGGTGTCCTCGATCAGTGGCGGCACCGACGTGGTGTCCGCTTTCATCGGCGGGGTCCGCACGGTCCCGGTATGGCCGGGTGAGCTGTCGGCGCCGTACCTCGGATGCGCCCTGGACTCGTGGGACGAGTCCGGAAAGCCGGTGCGCAACGAGGTCGGCGAGCTGGTGGTGACCAAGCCGATGCCGTCGATGCCGGTCGGCTTCTGGAACGATCCCGACGGGTCACGTTACCGCGCAGCGTATTTCGAGATGTATCCCGGGGTGTGGCGGCACGGGGACTGGATCACGATCACCGATCACGGCAGCGTCATCGTGCACGGCCGTTCGGACTCGACGTTGAACCGGCACGGTATCCGGATGGGTAGCGCCGACATCTACCAGGCGGTCGAACGGCTGCCCGAGGTGGCCGAAGCCCTGATCATCGGCGTCGACCAGCCCGACGGCGGATATTGGATGCCGCTGTTCGTGGTCCTCGCCGAGGGAGCCGAACTGACCGACGAGGTGCGCGACCGCATCAAGAACGCCGTCCGCGAAGAGGTCTCGCCGCGGCATGTGCCCGACGAGATCATCGCTGCGCCAGGTGTTCCGCACACCCGCACGGGCAAGAAGCTCGAGGTGCCGATCAAGAAGCTGTTCCAGGGCGCCGACGCCGCGAAGGTGGTCGAGCGCAGCGCCGTCGACGACCCGGACCTGTTGGACTGGTACGTCACACAGAAGCGCTGAGTTATCCCGACTCATTCGGGTGTTCATTCTTGTCGCCCAGGCGTGGCATAATCGAACACGTGTTCGAAGGCGTGGATGAAGCGGGGTTGGTGGCCACCATCGAGGAGGCCACCCGCGCCGAAGCGTCCGCGGGCGCATTGCGCACGGCGGCGATCGGGGAGCTGATGTCGCGCCGCGGTGTCGGCGACGACGATCATCCGCGTGCGTTGTGGGCGTGTGATCCGTGGGCTTCGACCGCTGCCGAGGTCACCGCGGCCATGAACATCAGCCACGGCAGGGCCTGCGGGCAGATGCGCATCGCCGAAACCCTGCGCGATCGCCTGCCCAAGGTCGGTGCGCTGTTCGGCGCGGGCCGGCTCTCGGCGCGCGTGATCGGGATACTCACGTGGCGTACCCGGTTGATCGCCGACGACGCGGTTTGGGCGCAGGTCGATGCGGCGCTGGCCGAACGGGCGGACGAGTGGGGACCGCTGTCGGAAGACGATCTGCGCATCGGCGTGGACGCGTTGGTGCTGCAGTACGATCCCGACGCGGTGATCGCCAGCCAGGCCCGCGCCCGTGGCCGCGATTTCAAAGTCGGGTCCTACGAAGACGAGCACGGGGCCACATCGGTGTGGGGCAAATTGCAACCCGCCGATGCCGCGGTTCTCGACCGCAAGGTCGCCGCGATGGTGGCCACCGTGTGCCCTGACGATCCGCGTTCGGCCGGTGAGCGTCGCAGCGACGCAGTCGGGGCGCTTGCGAACGGCAACGACCACCTACCGTGCGAATGCGGCTCCCCGGCCTGCCCGGCGCGGGCGGCCCAGCCCGCCCCTACATCGTCGGTGGTGGTGAATGTTTACGCCGACCAGACCGCCGTCGATGCCACCCAAGCGACACCGGAATCCGTCCGGCGCACCGCGGCCTGCCGACGGGACCCGGGCACCGCAGTGATATCCGGAGCCGGGGGTCCCGAGGTGCTGACCACCCCGATGCTGGCCGCGCTGCTGCGCAACGGTGCCACACTGCGGCCGCTGGGCGAACCGGACGAACAGCCCGAGCACGGATATCGGCCGTCGGCCAAGCTGGCCCGTCGCATCCGTGCCCGTGATCTGCGCTGCCGCTTTCCGGGATGCCATCGGCGCGCGGAGTTCTGCGATATCGACCACGTCACGGCCCACCCGAACGGGGCAACGCATCAGTCGAATCTGGCTTGCCTCTGCCGTCTTCACCACCTACTGAAAACCTTCTGGGACGGTGACTGGTCGTATCTGCTGCGCGCAGACGGCGCCGCGGTCTGGACGTCACCGACAGGCCGTACATATACGACATATCCGGGGTCTCGAAGTCTGTTCCCCGGATGGGACACAAAGGCAGCCGAGCTGCCGCCGCGGGCTAGCGGCCCACCGCATGGTGCCGGCCCGCCGCCCGGCAACCGCGGTTTGAAGATGCCGATGCGCAAGAACACTCGATCGGTCGAACGTGCCCAGCGCATCAAAGCCGAACGGGCACAGAACGCCTCGGAGTCGCCGTCGTTTTGACTCCGGTCGACGTGCGCACCGGAATGCTAATGGTGCTGCAGCTGACCCAGCCAGCTGCCGATTCGCCGGAGCGCCTCGGTGATGTCGCTCGCTGGCCCGGCGAACGACAGCCGGACGAACGTATGGCCGCGGGCCGGGTCGAAGTCGATGCCCGGTGCGATCGCAACTCCGGTGTCGGCGAGCAGCTTCGAACAGAACGACAGCGAATCAGACGTGAGATGCGACACGTCGGCGTACACGTAGAACGCTCCGTCAGTCGGGGCCAGGCGATCGATGCCGAGGCCGCGCAGACCGTCGAGCAGCATCTGCCGGTTGGCGGCGTAGTGATGAAGCAGCGCGTCGGACTCCGCGATCGACTCCGGGGTGAACGCCGCGATCGCGGCGTACTGCGGCAGCGTCGGCGGGCAGATGGTGAAGTTTCCGGTGAGACGGTCGACCGCCCGCTGCAGCTCCTTCGGAACCAGAAGCCAGCCGAGCCGCCAACCTGTCATCGCGAAGTATTTCGAGAAGCTGTTCACCACAATCGAATCCCGTGACGTCGCCCAGGCGCAGCTGACGGCGGGAGCACCTTCGTAGACCAGCCCGTGATACACCTCGTCGCTGATCAACCGGACACCGCGCGATGCGCACCACGAAGCGATCGCAGCGAGCTCGTCCGGCGGAATCACCGTGCCTGTCGGGTTGGCGGGGCTCGCCACGATGACACCCTGCACGGGCGGGTCGAGTTCCTCGAGCATCTGCACCGTCGGCTGAAAACGGGTTTCGGCGCCGCAGGGGATCTCCACGACCTCACAACCCAGCGCGGAGAGGATGTTTCGATAACAGGGGTAACCCGGGCTGGCGATCGCGACCCGGTCACCGACGTCGAAGCAGGCCAGGAACGCCAGTAGGAAGCCACCCGACGAGCCCGTGGTGATGACCACGTCATCCGGATCCACCTGCAGGCCATGCTGTTCCAGGTACGAATGCGCGATTGCTGCGCGCAGTTCCGGGATCCCGAGCGCGACGGTATATCCGAGGACGGTCGTCTCCAGCGCCTCCTTGGCGGCTGCCCGCACGGCTGCGGGAGCACCCGCGCTGGGTTGGCCCGCGGACAGGTTGACCAGGTCACCGTGGCTGCGCTGCCGCTCGGCGGCGGCCAGCCATACGTCCATGACGTAGAACGGAGGGATCCCTGACCGCAGCGAGATCTTCCCGGTCATCATCCGTGATCCTCGCACGCCGGCTCGGCGAGGCCGCGCAGCACGGCACAGTCCGCGCCCGGGCCGCCGTCGCAGTCGACACTGGCCACATCGAGAAGCCTCGCGATGTCGCGCTCGAGCGCATGTAGCTCCGCGAGCTTGTCGCGGATGGAAGCAAGATGCGTCTCGGCCACCTCGCGCGCCTCAATGCAGGACCGGTCGGTGTCCTGCAGCAGGCACGCCAGGGTTCGCACCTGGGCGACCGCAAAACCGAACTCCCGGCAGTGCCTGATGAACGTCAATCGCCCGATGTCGTCGCGGCGGTAGCGTCGTTGACCGCCCACACGGCCCGGCGGTGGCAACAGGCCGATTTCCTCGTAGTAGCGGATGGTGGACGGCGTTGTCCCAGCTGCCCGTGCCAGTTGCCCGATCTTCAGTTCCGTCCGAGCCATCGAAACATCCCGCTCTCTTGAACCTCAAGCTACGTGAAGGGTCATCCTCGAGGATATGGAACCACCCCCAGCATGTAACCTGCCTGCGGCCGACCATCGGAAGCGCCTCGCGTGGATCCATGAGCTGAACTCCACAGCCCTCCGTGACTTCCGCCGAGAACGCCGAGCGATCGAGCTCAGATATGACGCGAGCGCCGTTGACCTGGTGCGGGCATTCGTGCGCGGCGAGCGGAATTGCTGCCCATTTCTCGGCTTCACCGTGGAGAAGAACGGTGATGCGGTCGTGGTGCGGATCGAGCTCCCCGACGACTTGCGCCATACCGCTGACGAGCTGTTCGCGCCCTACACCGCGTCATGATCGAACTCGAGGCCGACCGCGCCGACAAGGTTCTCGTCATCCATGCGCGGGGAAAGTTGACGCGGGAGGATTACCGCGACATCCTCGCGCCGCAGGTTCGGTCGCTGCTCGATCGATCCGGCACGCTGAGGGTGATGTTCGTGATGGACGACAGCTTTGAGGGTTGGACTCTCGGCGCCGCGTGGGAGAACACGCTTTTCGATTTGAAGCACCGCCGAGACCTCGAGAAGGTGGCGATGGTGGGGGCACCGAGATGGGAGGAGTGGTGCGTCAACGTGGCGGCCGCACTGCTGATGAAGGGCCAGCTGGCGACGTTCTCGCTCGATCAACGCCCAGAGGCGTGGAAGTGGCTGTGCGCCTGAGCTTTAGAACACTTCGGATTCGAGGCGGCGCAAGTGATCGCGCGGAGGTCCGAGCAGCTGGGCACTGCCGTGCGCGCGCTTGAAGTAGAGCTGGATGTCGTGCTCCCAGGTGATCGCGATGCCGCCGTGCATCTGGACGGCTTCGGCGGCGACGTTGGTGAACGCCTCGCTCGCCGAGAACCGGGCCAGCGCAGCCGAGGTCGGTGACGGCGCGGCGATCGCCTCGTCGACGACCGCACGCGCGGCCTGAACCGCGACGTACATGTCGGCCATGCGGTGCTTGAGCGCCTGGAAACTGCCGATGGGCCTGCCGAACTGCACCCGGTCCTTCGTGTATTGCACCGTCAGGTCGAGGCACCGCGACGCCGCGCCGATCTGCTCGGCGGCCAGCAGCAACGCGGCGGTGTCGGCCAGTCCCGGATCCGAGCCGATGTCGGTGCTCTGTTGGACTTCGACGCGCGCAAGCCGGCGGGTCAGGTCCATCGCGTCCAGGCGGTTCGCGGTGAACTCGGTCCACCGGGCCATGCGGTCGCCGTCTGCCCCGATCACCACGTCGGCGATGTCGCCGTTGATCACATAGTCGGGGTCGAAGACCACCGTGCCGACGCTGGTGCCCTCGGCCATCGCCTCGAGCGCTTCGGTGTCCGGCTCGTCGCCGGCCAGTAGTGCCAGCTCGGCGAGAGTGGTTCCCAACAGGGGAGTCGGCACCAGTGCCTTGCCGAGTTCCTCGAGTACGACCGCCGCATCGGCGAGCTCACCTCCGGCGCCACCCAGCTCCTCGGGCACCACAAGCGCCGCCGCACCGACCTGCTCGCACAGCAGCGTCCACAGCGATTCGTCGTATCCGCGTTCGGATTCCATCGCCTCGCGCACCGCGGCGGGCGAGGCGTGCTTGTCCACCAGCGCGGCGACGGTCTCCCGCAGCAGTTGGCGTTCTTCACTCATCAGAGGGCCTCCAGTACGCGCCGACGGTGGACTGCGGGATCCCCCCACGCTGAGCGCAGCGCCTGCGCACGCAGCAGCCACAACGACAGGTCGTGCTCCTGGGTGAATCCGATCGCGCCGTGTGTCTGCAGCGCCGAGCGGGCCGCCAGCAGTGCGGCGTCGCTGGCCGCGGCCTTGGCGGCGCTGACATCGCGCGCCGTGTCGGCGGATCCGTCGGCAAGTGACAGGGCCGCGCCGTACACGAGCGGTCGGGCCAACTCGACGGCGATGTGCACGTCGGCGAGTTTGTGCTTGATCGCCTGGTAGGTGCCGATGACCTTGCCGAACTGGCTGCGCTGCTTGGCGTATTCGACCGACATGTCCAGCATCGCCTGGCTCGCACCCACCAGCTGGGCCGCGGTGGCGAGCACGCCGAACTCATAGGCGCGGGCCACGTCGGCTGGTCTGCCGTCGCCTGACGCGTTGACGTCGAACAGCTTTCGGCTCGGGTCGACCGATTCGTGCTCGGCTCCTGCGGCGCCGTCACGTACTTCACCGTCGACGGCCACGAGGATGATCCCCGCGGTGTCGGCGTTGACAGCCCTTGGCACCTGTGGCGGCAGGGCGACGGTCGCGATCAGCTCGCCGGAAGCCAAGCCGGCGCAACGCTCGTCATCGGCGAGCAGGATCGGCGCGACCGCGATGGATTCGACCACCGGGCCGGGAACGCACCACCGGCCGAGTCGCTCGGCGGCGACCACCAGGTCGACCGGATGGGCCTCGATGCCGTCGTACTTTTCCGGCACGAGGAGCGCCGTGACGCCGAGGTCGGTCAGCTGAGCCCACACCTTGCGCCCCGGTGACGTGTCCCCGGCGGCCCACGCGCGAACCGCGCCGGGCAGGTCGGCTGCGCCGAGTGCGGCGTCGATGCTGGCGGCGAAATCGCGCTGCTGTTCGTCCAATTCGAAGTTCATGTGGTTACTTTCGCGGCAGGCCCAGCAGGCGCTCGGCGATGATGTTGCGCTGAATCTCGTTGGTTCCCGCATAGATCGGTCCGCCGAGCGAGAACAGCAACCCTTCGGTCCAGTTGTCGGCGAGCTCGGCGTCGGGACCGCGCATGTCCAGGGCGGTCTGGTGGATGGCTACGTCGAGGTCGGACCAGAACACTTTGGTCACACTCGACTCGGCGCCCAATTCGCCGCCTGCGGTGACGCGCGTCACGGTGCCGAACGTGTGCAGGCGGTAGGCCTGGGCCTTGATCCAGGCGTCGGCCACGCGGTCGGCGTAAGCTTCCTTCAGTTCGATGTCGGGGTTCTCTTTCCATTGCGCGACAAGCCGTTCGGCGGGGGCAATGAAGCGCCCGGGGCTGCGCAGCGACATGCCGCGCTCATTGCTCGACGTGCTCATCGCTGCGCGCCAGCCCTGGTGGACATCGCCGATGACGTCGTTGTCGGGCACGAACACGTCGTCGAGGAAGATCTCGCCGAAACCGGTGTCACCGCCGAGTTGCGCGATGGGGCGGACCGTGACGCCGTCGGCCTTCAGGTCGAACATGAAGTACGTGAGGCCACGGTGACGTTCGGCTTCGGGGTCGGAGCGGAACAGCCCGAAGGCGCGTTCCCCGAACGGCGCGCGCGAACTCCAGATCTTCTGCCCGTTGAGCAGCCAGCCACCGTCGGTCCTGGTGGCCGTCGACCGCAGCGACGCCAGGTCGCTGCCCGACTCGGGTTCCGACCAGGCCTGCGCCCAGATCTCCTCGCCGCTAGCCATTTTCGGCAGGATACGGTCGAGCTGTTCGGTGGTGCCGTGGGCGAACAGAGTCGGCGCCAGCATCGACGTGCCGTTGGCGCTGGCGCGGCCGGGAGCCCCGGCGCGGAAGTACTCTTCTTCGTACACCACCCACTGCAGCAGGCTGGCGTCGCGGCCCCCGTATTTCTCCGGCCAGGTGATCACGGACAGCCCGGCGTCGTAGAGCACCTTGTCCCAGCGTCGGTGCTGTTCGAAACCTTCGGCGGTGTCGTACGACTTCGTCGGGAAGCGGTCCTTGTTCTCGGCCAGGAACTCGCGCACCTCGGCCTGGAACTCTCGCGTCGCGTCGTCGATATTCAGGTCCATCAGGAAGATCCAGCCCTCTCACGCAGCAGCGGTTTGACTACCTTGCCCCCGGGGTTTCGCGGCAGCGCATCGAGAAACTCGACCGAGCGGGGGGTCTTGAAGTTCGCCAGATGCTCCCGGGTGTAGGCGATTATGGTGTCCTCGTCGAGTTCGGCGCCGGGCTTGACCACGATGTAGGCCTTGCCCACCTCACCGAGCCGTTCGTCGGGCACGCCGATCACCGCGGATTCCGCGACGCCGTCCAGTCGCGCGAGCACCTGCTCGATCTCGGCGGGGTAGACGTTGAAACCGCCGCAGATGTACATGTCCTTGAGGCGGTCGGTGATGCGCAGGTTGCCGTTGTCGTCGACGGTGCCCACGTCGCCGGTGTGCAGCCAGCCGTCGGAATCGATGGCCGCCGCGGTGGCGTCGGGGTCGTCGAGGTAGCCCAGCATGACATTCGGTCCACGCAACAGCACCTCGCCCGCGCCGTGCTCGCCCGGGCTGTCGATGCGCAGTTCGAAATCCGCGATCGGGCGGCCCGATGTGGTGGCCACGGTGACGGCGTCGTCGTCGGGACGGCACATCGTTCCGAACCCGCTCGCCTCGGTGAGGCCGTAGGCGGTCAGCACGATGTCGATGTCCAGTTCGGTTTGCATCCGCTCGATCAACACCACCGGGATGGTCGCCGCGCCGGTGACGGCGAACCGCAGCGAGGTCAGGTCAAACTCGGCGCGCTTGGGATGGTCGAGCAGCGTCTGATAGATCGTCGGCGGCCCCGGCAACACGGTGATGCGGTGCTCCTGCACGGCGGACATCGTCTTCTCGGGATCGAACGTCAGCTGCGGGATCAGCGTGGCGCCGGTCTGCAGGCAGGCCAGGATGCCCGCTTTGTAGCCGAAGTTGTGGAAGAACGGGTTGATGCACAGGTAACGGTCGTCGCTCGTCAGTCGGCCGCACTCGGCCCACGCCGCCGGGGCGTCGAGCGACTGGCGGTGCGCGCACAGCACGCCCTTGCTGCGGCCGGTGGTGCCGGATGTGAAGAGGATGTCGGAGACGTCGTCGGGTTCCACCGCGTCGGCACGCGCATCCACCGCGCCGAGGTCGGTGCCGCGGGTGATGAACTCGTCCCAGGTGCCATCGTTCTTCTCGATCGGCACCCGGACCACGTGGTGTAGCTGCGGCAGGGCGTCGCGGTCGATGGAGGCGGCTTTGTCGGCGCCGAGGAACTCACCCGATGCGAACAGCAGCGGGGCGCCGGTGCGCGAGAGGATGTCGGTGGCCTCGCTGGCGGTGTAGCGGGTGTTTAGAGGTACGACGACGCCGCCTGCGTAGTGGGTGGCCAGGCAGGCGACCACCCAGTGCCAGGTGTTGGGGGACCAGATCGCGACGCGGTCACCGGCGTTGATGCCGAGGTCGATCATGGCTGCGGCCGCCCGGCGGACCTCGTCGCGCAGCTGGGCGAACGTGAACGTCCGGTCCTCGGTCAACAGGGCCGGGTGGTCGGCGAATCGGTCGGCAATGTGGTCCAAGACCTGGGGAATGGTCCTTGGATCCGAACTCATCGCTGCTCCTCTAACAAAGCAAGTGCTTGGTAGGTTAGCCTACAAGGGTGATTGAGGTCGAGGAGTTCCGGGCCGAGGTCCGCGACTGGCTCGCCGACAACCTCGTCGGGGAGTACGCCGCACTCAAGGGCCTCGGCGGGCCGGGCCGAGAACACGAAGCATTCGAGGAACGCCGAGCGTGGAACCAGCATCTGGCGGCAGCCGGACTGACGTGCCTGGGCTGGCCCGAAGAGCACGGCGGTCGCGGTCTGTCGGTGGCGCACCGGGTGGCGTTCTACGAGGAGTACGCGATTGCGAACGCTCCTGCGAAGGTCAACCACTTCGGTGAGGAGTTGCTGGGACCGACGTTGATCGCGTACGGCACCCGCGAGCAGCAGAAGCGCTTCCTGCCGAAGATCCTCGACGTGACCGAGTTGTGGTGCCAGGGCTACTCCGAACCGGGTGCCGGCAGCGACCTCGCCAACGTGTCCACGACCGCCGAACTCGACGGCGACCAGTGGGTGGTCAACGGGCAGAAGGTATGGACCTCGCTCGCGCACTGGGCGCAGTGGTGCTTCGTCGTCGCCCGCACAGAGAAGGGCTCCAAGCGGCACGCGGGGCTGTCGTATCTGCTGGTGCCGCTGGATCAGCCGGGCGTGGAGATCCGCCCCATCGTGCAGCTGACCGGCGACTCGGAGTTCAACGAGGTTTTCTTCGACGACGCCCGCACGGATGCGTCGCTGGTGGTCGGCGAACCGGGTGACGGCTGGCGGGTCGCGATGGGCACGCTGACGTTCGAGCGCGGGGTGTCGACGCTGGGCCAGCAGATCGAGTACGCCCGCGAGCTCTCGGGTGTGGCGGAGTTGGCGAAACACACTGGTGCGGCCGATGATCCGTTGGTCAGGGAGCGATTGGCGCGGTCGTGGGCCGGCCTGCGGACGATGCGGTCGTACGCACTGGCGACCATGGACGTCGAGCAGCCGGGTCAAGATAACGTTTCGAAGCTGTTGTGGGCCAACTGGCATCGCGAGCTCGGCGAGATCGCGATGGACGTGCTCGGCCGCGAGGGTCTGACGCTGACCGACGGTGACTTCAGTGAGTGGCAGCGGCTGTACCTGTTCTCGCGGGCGGACACGATCTACGGCGGGTCCAACGAGGTGCAGCGCAACATCATCGCCGAGCGGGTGCTCGGTCTACCCCGAGAGGTCAGGCCTTCGTGAACCTGTCAGAAGCCCCGAAAGAGATTGAGGGACACGGCCTGCTGACCGGCAAGGTGGTCGTCGTGACGGCGGCAGCGGGCACCGGTATCGGGTCCGCGGTGGCACGCCGGGCGCTGCTCGAGGGCGCCGACGTGGTTGTCTCCGACCATCACGAGCGGCGCCTCGGCGAGGCCCGCGATCAGTTGCTCGAACTCGGGTTGGGGCGGGTCGAAAGTGTCGTATGCGACGTGACCTCCACCGCACAGGTGGATGCGTTGATCGCATCTACGACGGCGCGGATGGGCCGACTGGACGTCATGGTCAACAATGCCGGCCTCGGCGGGCAGACCCCCGTCGTCGACATGACAGACGAAGAGTGGGACCGCGTCCTCAACGTCACGCTGACGTCGGTGATGCGTGCGACGCGGGCGGCGTTGCGGTACTTCCGCGACGCCGACCACGGCGGCGTGATCGTCAACAACGCCAGCGTGTTGGGTTGGCGCGCACAGCATTCACAGTCGCACTACGCCGCAGCCAAGGCCGGGGTGATGGCGCTGACTCGGTGCAGTGCGATCGAGGCCGTCGAGTACGGGGTGCGAATCAATGCGGTCTCACCGAGCATCGCGCGGCACAAGTTCCTCGAGAAGACCAGCAGCGCGGATCTGTTGGACCGGTTGTCGGAGGGCGAGGCGTTCGGCCGCGCGGCCGAGCCGTGGGAGGTCGCCGCGACGATCGCATTCTTGGCCAGTGACTACTCCAGTTATCTGACTGGAGAAGTGATTTCGGTGTCGAGTCAACGGGCCTAGGTGGTAGTCCGACCGTCGACAGCCCGACGCGCGCCAGCTTTGTAGGATCCCAGATACACCATCGCGAAGACGCCCGGGGTCAGCACGGTCACCAGGGCGAGCTGCACTTTCTGTCCGGCCGCGATGGGTCGGTGGGCCAACGCATCGCGATATCCGAGGGAGAAGGCGCTGAATAAGATGGCGCCCATACCGACCGGCTCGCCAACCGGGACGCAAGTAGCCAAGCAAGCGCTTGGTTGATATCATGTGTCGGTGGATCAGGTGCCACAGAAGCAGCCGGCGAGTCAGCCGCCGACGCGCCGCGCCGAGCTACTCCAGCTCGCCGCGACGATGTTCGCCGAGCGAGGCCTGCGCGCGACGACGGTGCGCGATATCGCCGACTCCGCGGGCATCCTCTCAGGCAGCCTGTATCACCACTTCTCATCGAAGGAAGAAATGGTCGACGAAGTCCTGCGGGGCTTCCTCGACTGGTTGTTCACGCGCTACCAGGAGATCGTCGACACCGAACCCAACCCGCTGGAGCGCCTCAAGGGTCTGTTCATGACCTCGTTCGAGGCGATCGAGCACCGGCACGCGCAGGTCGTCATCTATCAGGACGAGGCCAAGCGGTTGTCCGGGCAGGAGCGGTTCTCCTACGTGGAGCAGCGCAACAAAGAACAACGCAAGATGTGGCTGGACCTGCTCAACCAGGGCGTCGAAGAGGGCTACTTCCGGCCCGACATCGACGTTGATCTGGTGTACCGGTTCATCCGCGACACCACCTGGGTTTCAGTCCGCTGGTATCAGCCGGGCGGACCGCTCACAGCCGAAGAGGTCGGCCGTCAGTATCTCGCTATCGTTCTTGGTGGCATCACGAAAAAATGAGGAAACCATGACTCCAACATCGCAGGCTTACGTCATCGACGCGGTTCGCACCGCAGTCGGCAAGCGCAACGGATCGCTGGCCGGTGTGCATCCCGTGGATCTGGGCGCTGCCGCATGGCGGGGCCTGTTCGACCGCGTCGAAGTCGATCCCGGCGCGGTCGACGACGTCATCGCCGGTTGCGTCGATGCCATCGGTCCGCAGGCCGGCAACATCGCCCGGCTGTCGTGGCTGGCGGCCGGCTACCCGGAAGAGGTGCCGGGCGTCACCGTCGACCGACAGTGCGGGTCCAGCCAGCAGGCTGTTTCCTTTGGCGCACAAGCGATCATGTCTGGAACGGCCGACCTCATCGTCGCCGGCGGTATGCAGAACATGAGCCAGATCCCGATCTCGTCGGCGATGACCGTGGCCGAGCAGTTCGGCTTCACCTCGCCGACAAACGAATCCAAGAGCTGGCTGCACCGCTACGGCGATCAGGAGATCTCACAGTTCCGCGGCGCCGAGCTGATCGCGGAAAAGTGGGACATTTCGCGCGAGGAGATGGAGCAGTACTCGCTGACGAGCCACGAACGGGCACAAGAGGCGATCCGCTCCGGTTACTTCGAGAACGAGATCATTGCGGTCGACGGGTTCGCCACCGACGAGGGTCCTCGCGACACCTCGCTGGAGAAGATGGCCGGCCTCAAGACCCTGGTCGACGGCGGCCGGCTGACCGCCGCGATGGCCAGCCAGATCTCCGACGGCGCCAGTGCGGTGCTGCTCGCCTCCGAGCAGGCCGTCAAGGACCACGGACTCAAGCCCCGCGCCCGCATCCACCACATCAGCGCCCGCGGCGCCGACCCGGTGTTCATGTTGACCGGGCCGATTCCGGCAACGGAGTACGCGTTGAAGAAGACGGGCCTGTCGATCGAGGACATCGACACCGTCGAGATCAACGAAGCCTTCGCGCCGGTCGTGATGGCCTGGCTCAAGGAGACCGGCGCAAACCCCGCGAAGGTCAACCCCAGCGGCGGCGCGATCGCGCTCGGTCATCCGCTGGGTGCGACGGGTGCGAAGTTGTTCGCGACGATGCTGAACACGTTGGAGCGCACCGGCGGTCGCTACGGCCTGCAGACGATGTGCGAAGGCGGCGGCACCGCCAACGTCACGATCATCGAGCGCCTCTAGGCCTCCCGCGGCCTCGCACTGTCGCCCTCGACGAGCTCTCGCATCGCCGCAAACCCGTCATGGCGGTGCGCACCGAGCGCCCACACCACGGCGATCACGGGCAACAGTGCGAAGGCCGCCCACCAGTTCGCGCCGGCCGGCAGTAGATCGGCGATCACTTCCGCTCGTGGCGTTCCGTTCACGTCGGCCGGCAGCCACTCGTTGAGCAGGACCGCCAGCATGCGGGAGGTCTGGAACGGCCCGACGCTGGTCGCGATAATCCAGCTGGCACAGGAGATCCCAAGCGACCACGGCCATGCCAGCAGCAGTGATTGTCGGTCGACCAGTTCGGCGGCGCAGCGCACGGTCTCGGCAAGGTAGGCAACGCCGAGCGCAGCCAGGAGCACTCCGATCTGCGCGGTGAGCAGGTCGTTGACCACCGGATGCGCCAGCTCGTCGTCGGGCCGCGTCGGCAGCCCGATCGCCAGGGCGATGAGGCCGGCCACCAATGCGAGCGTCGCCAGGCGCGCGGCCGTATCACTGACGCGGTCGAACGAGTCGACGACGGTACGAATCACCAACCGTGACGCCGTAGCCGGCGCGGTTCGATACACGACCACCAGCACGAGACCGGACACCACGATGGCGATCAACCACGTCATCACAGCCGTGCCCACAGCCGTCAGGGCCAGCGATCCCAGAAGCGGGACCAGCACGTCGTCAGTGCTGACGCTGCTGCGAATGACGATCAGCGGCACGGCGCCGAACGCCACCGCACCCGCCAAACCCAGGACCAACGGGACCGTGAATCGCGTGAGATCGGCGGGATTGAGGTCCAGCTTGCGATTGCGGACGGCGTTAGTCTCGGTGCTCAGCACCGACCGCACATGCGACAGCCAGCGCACTATGCCTCCGGCATCACGTCAGTGGTCGTGGATGATCACGCCGCGGATGTTGCGCCCCGCGAGCATGTCGTCGTAACCCTCGTTGATGTCGTTGAGTTTGTATTCGGCAGTGACGGTTTCGTCGAGCAGAAGCTTGCCGTCACGGTAGAGGTTGAGGAGCCGCGGGATGTCGGCGCGCGGATTGGCCTCGCCGTAGAGGCTGCCCAGCAGGCGCTTCTGGAACAGCGTCATCATCGCCATCGACAGCGTCGGCGTGACGTCGGCCATCGACGCGATCGCCGTCATCACAACCGCACCGCCCTTGCGGATGATGTTGAGCGCTTCGTCGATCATCCGCCCTTCAAGCACGCCCATGGTCAGCAGCGCGGAGTCGGCCATCACGCCGCGGGTGAGCTCGGCGACCAGTTCCATCGCCTCCGGCATGGAGGTCACGAAGTGGGTGGCGCCGAACCCGAAAGCTTTCTCCCGCTTGCTCTCTACGAGGTCGACGACCACGATGTGTTCCGCTCCGGCCAGCCGCGCACCTTGAATTGCGCCGCTGCCGATCCCGCCGCACCCGATGATCACGACCGTGTCACCCGGGCTGACGTCTGCGGTGTTGACGGCCGAACCCCACCCCGTCATCACCCCGCAGCCCAACAGGCAGGCCCGGGCCAGTGGCAGATCGTCGTCGATCTTGACGACCGATGCCTCCGACAGCGTGCCGAACTGCGAGAAGCTGCCGATGCCCGACAAGACGCCGACGTCCTTGCCCTGAACCTTGCGGCGGTATGTGCCGTCGGCCTGCAGGCCGACGAGGATCAGCGCGCCGAGGTCGCACAGGTTCTGATGTCCGCTGGCGCACCAGCGACAGCGCCCGCACGCGGGCAGGAACGAGCTGACGACGTGGTCACCGACCTTGAGGTCACGCACGCCCGGTCCGAGTTCGACGACGACGCCCGCCCCTTCGTGGCCGCCGATGATCGGCAGCGGCACGCCGGCGAAGTCACCGGTGACGACATGATGGTCCGAGTGGCACAGCCCGGTCGCCTCGAAGGAGACAAGCACCTCGCCTTCCTTCGGACCATCGAGGTCGATCTCCTCGATGCTCCACGGCTCGTTGAGTCCCCACAGAACGGCGGCATTGGTTTTCATGGGCGCGAGTGTAGGAAACCCACGACCGGATTTCGGGCGAATCGAAGGGCTTACTGTTCAGTGTGCGAGAGCCAGTCCGCCGAGTGCGACGATCCAGCTGGCGAAGCTTCCGACGAGAAAGTACTCGGTCACTTCGTCGATTCCGATGCCCCCGTTCTCGCGTGCCTTCTGGGCGTTGATCTCCGGGAATCGGATGATGCTCTTGGCGGCGACGACGGCGGTGGCGGCGGTGAGCTGACCCGCCAGGCCCAGCCCGAGGATGAGCACCCGCTCCATCGGGCCGAGCAGCCTGCCGCCTTTCAACCGGTCCGACGCCTGAGGCTCACCCGCGGGTTTGACCGCGCCGACGGAGCCAAGCACCAAGCGCACCAAGGAATTTCCGGTCACCAGTTGCATGAGCAGCACGCCGACGATCATCAGGAGTCGGTCGGGGGACACCACGATGCCGACCCATGCCGGCCATCGCGCCGCCACACCGGCCACCTCCGAGCTGAGGCCGGAGAGCAGGATCAGCACCCCGAGCGCACCGCCGAACACGACCAGCGGCGCGATCTGCCGGCGTCCGGTGCGTTCGGCCCGTGCACTCAGCACCACCCAGCCGACGCCGGCCACTGCGGCCACGACCAGCAGCACGATGTCGCCCCACCGCCACAACCCGGCCGTCGCCGCGCATCCGATCACGACAAGGGGCGCCGCCGTGGCCGCCAACCAGACGCGATCGACGAGCCGTCGAAGGATATCGGCGACGCCGATCGCGATCAGCAGCACCGCGGCCGCGCTCACGGCACGCCCCGCAGATACTGCGCCGCGAGCAGGATCAGGTCCAACCCGTCGCGACCCGCGCGTTGAGACACCGCCGACGCGCTGATGCCCTCGTCCGCGGCGATGTCCTTCTTGGTCTTGCCGGTCAACAGTCCCTTCACAATCCTCAATGAGCGGTCATCGAGCGATCCAAGCAGATGGTCCCGACACAACAGCGCGGCGTTGATCGCGTCGAGGTCGCCGCGGACGTCAGCCTCGGCCCGAAACGACGTGCGCACCAAGGCCAGCCCCGGTTGCCGTTGGGCCGAGGCGGTCCACTCGATCGCTTCGCGGGCGGCCCACCAACCCGGCCCGTCCTGGATCCCGGAGTCCGAGTCCAACACGGTCACGGCGCCCCAACCGATGCCGAACCGGACCTCGATCCCGGGCGCGACGGCCAGACGAATGGCGAACGCCGCTTCGATCGCCGCGCCGGCCGTCCGATAGCTGCCCTGGAACTCATCACCGACCGTGAATGCGGGTGCGTCGATGGCATCGCCGGCCGCGCCGGCGAGTGCCTTGTCGAGTGCGCGGTGCGTGGCGGCGCGATCGGCCACTCGGCGTGAGCCGATGACGTCGCCGATCAATGTGGCGCGGGAGCGTGGTGAAGGCGACCGCTTCAGTTCTGACACATGAAGAGTATAGCTTCACTGCCACCCAATTAAGCAATATCCTTCACTCAAGGTATCCGCTGGCCTGTCGCAGGTGTTTGACCGCGTCGGCCACGATCGTCTCGACCAGTTCCGCGCACGACGGCAGATCGTCCAAAATGCCCGCGACCTGGCCGGATGCCAGTACCCCCGCGTCCGTATTGCCCTCGACCAAGCCGGCCTTCAGCAGCATCGGGGTGTTGGCGGCCATCACCACCTGCGACCACGTCAACTCCTTGCCGTGCCGCATTTCCAAGCCGTCGTGGATCATCGACCGCCACGTCATTCCCGACATCTTCTTGAACTTCTGCGCGTTGCGGACTGCCGCAGAGAATCCCCGCAGACGCGACCCGCTTTCGAGCTTCTCGACAAGGCCGGTGCGCAGCACCCGGTGCGGCATCCCGTCGACACGGGTGGACACAACGGTGCCGTCGAGCCCCGATTCGAGGTAGCGACGCTTGACGGCGTCGGGAACCGTGGAGTCCGACGTCAGCAGGAATCGGGTCCCCATGGCGACGCCCGCAGCACCGTAAGACAACGCCGCTGCAAGCCCGCGGCCGTCGAAGAAGCCACCCGCCGCCACGACCGGGATGTCGACGGCGTCGAGCACCGACGGCAGCAGCAACGTGGTCGCGATCGGCCCGGTGTGGCCGCCGCCTTCACCGCCTTGCACGATCACCGCGTCGGCACCCCAGCCCGCCACCTTCTTGGCGTGCTTGGCCAGACCGACCGACGGAATCACCACGATGCCGGCTTCTTTGAGCTTGGCGATGAGATCCGGTTTGGGCGCCAGTGCGAACGAGGCGACCTTGACACCCTCGCGGATCAACAGGTCGATGCGTTCTCCGGCGTCTCCCGCGTCGGCGCGGATGTTGATGCCGAAGGGCTTGTCCGTGGCGCTCTTGACCTTGGTGACCGCCGTCTGCAGTTCCTCGAGCGTCATGGTCGCCGACGCCAGGATCCCCAGTCCGCCGGCGTTCGACGTCGCCGAGACCAGCCGCGCACCAGCCACCCAGCCCATGCCGGTCTGGACCACCGGATGCTCGATACCGACGAGCTCGGTCAGCGGTGTGCGCAGAGTGGGTTTACCCGGTGTGCTCACCGTATTTCCTTGTCCCGCAGTCCCTTGGGATCGATCACCTCTCGGATCAGTTTCTGCTCCTCGTCGGTGGGCAGCCGGGTCTGCTCGGCGGAGTCCAGCCCGTGCACCTCGAACGAGGTGTTCTTTGCGACCTGGTCGGGCTCGATACCGGGATGCAGTGAAACCGCGCGCATCTGATGGTCGGGGCCGTTGAAGTCGAACACGCCGAGGTTTGTGATCGCCCGGTACACGTTGACGAACCGGTATGCGGGGTTGCCGGGATCGACCTTGTCCCAGCCGATACCGGAAACGATGTCGACGGACTCACCGAATACGCGCGTGGAGTGGTTGCCCACCCAGTAACTCGTCGCGTGGTTGATGGTGTTGCCCGGCGCCCCGCGGACACCGAACATCTGGCGGGTGGGATGCTGCAGCGGTCCGAACGCAGACAGGTTCTGGTTGCCGTAGCGGTCGATCTGGTTGGCGCCCATGACCACATGGCGCCGACCCCACGCCAGCGTCTCGAAGACCCGACCGAACGGCATCCAACCTTCGATCGCCCCTGCGGCGCCGAGCGCGGGCGTGTCGGCGAGCAGGCGCGCCTCACCGTCGGTCAGCAGGATGTCGGGAGAGAAGGTCAGGCGGGCCAGCCGAGCGCCGATCGAGACCATGGTCGTCATCGGGCTGACCATGATCTCACCGGCGTCGCGGAACAATTCGGCGCACGCGACGGCGCACACTTCGGCACGGGACACCGACATCATTGAGCTCCTGCCTTTCCGCCCGCCGCGTCCGCGGACTGGAACTTCCGCACCGCCGCCTGATAGTCGGCCTCGGTGGCGGACAGATACGTCTGCACGAAGTCCTGCCATGAGTCGTCGGACTTCGCCGCTTCGGCGTAGTGGCGCTGAAACTTCTCGTCGCGGCGGTAGTCGGGCTCGGCCGTGGTGAAGTGCGCACCGTTGGGCGCCTCGACGACGGTGTCGACCATCATTCGGTTGATCAGAAGCGCTTGGGGCGGAACCGCTTTGACCAGTTCGTCGGTCGGCACCACTCGCTCGACCGACAGTAGGCGGCGTTCGGCCGCCATCAGGTAGAGGTCGTCGAAGTAGGGGTCGATGCCGGTGTACGCCGCATTGCCCTGCGCGTCACCGAGATTCATGTGCACGAACGCGGCGTCCAAGGTCAGCGCGGGCATCGCGACGAGTTCTTCGTACGCCTCGCCGGTGGGGTAGGGCGACCGCACCGTCTTCAGCTCGTCGCCCCAGAACGCGCGGACGTCGCTGCCAAGGCCGGCCCGGATCGGGAGGAACGGCAGCCGCTGTGCCGCGGCCTGCAGTCCGCATCGAAGCATGCCCTCGTCCATCTCACGGGCCTCGATCGCCCCGGTGGTGCGCGCCTTGGCGAACCACGGGTCGTAGAACGGCGGCGAGTCGAGCGACACGAAGCCGTAGTAGACACGTTTCACCTTGCCCGCCGAACACAGCAGCCCGAGGTCGGGCCCGCCGTAGGTGACGACGGTGAGGTCGGTGACGTCGGTGCGCAGCAGCGCCCGCACGAACGCCATCGGCTTGCGACGCGAGCCCCACCCGCCGATGCCGATGGTCATACCGCTGCGGATCTGCGAGACCGCGTCGTCGAGCGTGGTTCGCTTGTCTGTCATGCCTTTTCCCCCTTCGACGTGCCCGCGAACGCGTCGCGGTGCTCGTCGGAGACGCCCGCGAGGTTCAGCTCGAAGGTGAAACCCTGTTCCATGCGGTAGCTGGAGTTCACCTTCTGCACGTCGATCAGGTTCAACGCCTCTTTGGCCGCACGGATGACCCGGGTGTCCTTGGCGGCGATGTCGCGCGCGACGCGAAGCGCGGCCTCGTCGAGTTGCTCGCGTGGCACCACCTCATGCACCGAGCCGAAGTGGTGCAGCGTCGCCGCATCGACGGTGGCGGCGGTGAAGAACAACCGGCGCATCATGTGCTGCGGCACCAATCGCGACAAGTGCGTCGCCGCACCGAGCGCGCCACGCTCGACCTCCGGCAGTCCGAACGTCGCGTCGTCCGAGGCGACGATGACGTCGGCGTTGCCGACCAGACCGATGCCGCCTCCGACGCAGAATCCGTTGACGGCGGCGACCACCGGGACCGCGCACTCGTAGACCGCCTTGAACGCCGCGTAGCACCCGCGGTTCGCGTCGATCAGCGCGGTGAAGCCTTCCGTGCGCTGCATCTCCTTGATGTCGACTCCGGCATTGAAGCCCCGGCCGGCCGCACGCAGGATCACGACATGCGTCTCCGGGTCCGCGCCGGCCTTGGTTATCTCGTCGGCGAGTTCGAACCAGCCGCGCGACGGAATCGCGTTGACCGGCGGGTAGTCGACGGTGACCGAGACGATTCCCGGTTCGATGGTGGTACGAGTGATGGTCATCTGAGCTCCCGAGCACTTCCTGGGTCCGGTAGGAAAGCAAGCACTTGCTTGGTACGCTAGCACAGTGACCGACCTGCGAGACATGAACCTCGGCCTCGAAGACAGGGTGGTGCTGGTTACCGGCGGTGTGCGCGGAGTCGGTGCCGGCATCAGCGCCGTGTTCGCCGAGCAGGGCGCCACGGTCGTCACCTGCGCCCGCCGGCCTGTCGACGGCCTGCCGTACGAGTTCCACGCATGCGACGTGCGCGACGACGACGCGGTCGCCTCTATGGTCGAGGCCATCGCCGAGCGTCACGGGCGTCTCGATGTAGTGGTCAACAATGCGGGCGGATCGCCCTATGTGCTCGCCGCCGAGTCGTCGGCCAAGTTCAGCCGCAAGATCGTCGAACTCAATCTCCTGGGGCCGCTTTCGGTGTCGACTCACGCGAATGCGCTGATGCAGAAGCAGGACCACGGCGGGTCGATCATCAACATCGCCAGCGTGAGCGGGCGCAGGCCCACGCCGGGCACCGCACCCTACGGGGCGGCCAAAGCCGGCATGGAAAGCCTCACCGCCACGTTGGCCGTCGAGTGGGCTCCGAAGGTTCGCGTCAACTCGGTGGTCGTCGGGATGGTCGAGACCGAACAGTCCGAACTCTTCTACGGCGATGCGGATTCCATCGCGGCGATCTCGCGCAACGTCCCGCTGGGCCGGCTCGCCAAACCGGCCGACGTGGGCTGGGCCGCGGCGTTCTTGGCCTCCCACGCGGCGTCCTACATCAGCGGCGCCTCGCTCGAAGTGCACGGTGGCGGTGAGCCGCCGCATTACCTTGCAACCACCACTGCTGACATCAAATAGCGCTAAACAGGCAAGGAGACAACAGATATGGGATTGCTCGACGGCCGAGTGGTCATCGTGACGGGGTCCGGCGGCGGCATCGGCCGCGCGCACGCTCTTGCGTTCGCCGCCGAGGGCGCCCGCGTCGTGGTCAACGACATCGGAGTCGGGCTCGACGGGTCGCCCGCGAGTGGCGGTAGCGCCGCCCAAAGCGTCGTCGACGAAATCACCTCCGCCGGTGGGGAAGCCGTCGCCAACGGCGCCAACGTCGCCGACTGGACCCAGGCCGAGGGCCTGATCCAGACCGCGGTCGACACTTTCGGCGGCCTCGATGTCCTGGTCAACAACGCCGGCATCGTCCGCGACCGGATGTTCGCCAACACCAGCGAAGAGGAGTTCGACGCCGTCATCGCCGTGCACCTCAAGGGGCACTTCGCCACCATGCGGCATGCCGCCGCGTACTGGCGCGCTCAAGTCAAGAGCGGAAACGCCGGCCCCGACACCCTCAATGCCCGGATCATCAACACGAGCTCGGGTGCCGGCCTGCAAGGCAGTGTGGGACAGGCGAATTACAGCGCCGCCAAGGCGGGAATCGCGGCGCTGACCCTGGTGGCCGCCGCCGAGATGGGGCGTTACGGCGTCACGGTCAACGCCATCGCGCCGTCGGCGCGCACCCGCATGACCGAGACCGTGTTCGCCGACATGATGGCCACCCAGGATCAGGACTTCGACGCCATGGCGCCGGAGAACATCTCCCCGTTGGTGGTCTGGCTGGGAAGCGTCGAATCCAGGGATGTCACCGGCCGCATGTTCGAGGTCGAGGGCGGCATCGTCCGGGTCGCCGAGGGCTGGGCGCACGGCCCTCAGGTCGACAAGGGCGCGCGGTGGGATCCCGCCGAACTCGGCCCAGTGGTCACCGATCTGCTCGCCAAGGCGCGTCCGCCGGTGCCGGTCTACGGCGCCTGAGCGGCCGGAATCACCGGCAAGCGCTCTGCCGGGTCACGGCCGACCGCTACCATCACACCTGACGCACACCGTTGACCGATTGGGGCACGGCCCGAGGCGTCGGGAGTTTCGGGGGGACTGGACGATTGCAATCGCCATTGGAGCGTGGGCCGGCGTTGCGCTTCGCCTTCCTGACCGAGCTTTACCATCCGAGCGTCGGTGGGCAGGAGGTCTTCTTCCAGGAACTGGCTGAGGCGATGGTCCGCCGTGGGCATCGGGTCGACGTCCACTGCATCGGCCACCAGGGGGAACTGGCTGATGCCGAGACGATGAACGGGGTCAATCTTTACAGGACTCCGAACGGCGGCCGCTATAAGACGCCCAGGCTGGCTGCAATGCGCCGCAACTGGTTCGACATCGTCAGATACAGCCTTGAGGTGCGCCGACTCGCCTTGAGAAACGGCTACGACTTCTACTTGCTGAACCAGTGGCCCCTCATGCATGTGGCCGGACTGCCCGCGCAGGTGAGGAGGCGCAGCGCCGTGCACTGGTGCGAGATCCGGGAAGACCCGCTGCTGCGTGTCCTGCAGGCCCAGTTACCGAAGCGGGTGGGCATGAACTTCGCCGTCAGCGAAGCGGTGGCGGCAACAATTCGCCAGCAGTCCGACCGAGAGTGTGGCGTCCTGCCCAGCGGTATCGAAGCAGCGCGGTATCGGTCGGTCGTCCGGGACGACCGCTCGGGCGTGCTCTACGTCGGGCGGTTGGCACCGCATAAGAACCTACCGTTGCTCATCGACGCCTTCGCGCTCGCGGCCGAGCGCGGTTTCGTGGGCGACCTCGTGATCGCAGGTGACGGCCCGTCACGCACGGACATCGAGAATCACGTCCGCCGGTCGCCCGTGGCGGCGCGCGTGCACGTGCTGGGCTCGGTCGATGAGGCGCGAAAGATCGAATTGTTGTCGCGTTCCGCCGTCCTCGGAATGCCGAGCCGCCGGGAGGGTTTTCCGCGGGTGATCGCGGAGGCGATGGCCAGCGGACTGCCGGTCGTGACGGCCGAGTTCGCCGAGAACGGGGCGCGCGACGTCCTCCGGCAGTACGGCGCCGGTGTGGTCTGCGGAACCGATCCGGAGGACTTCGCCGGTGGGTTGCGCGACGCAGAGGCGCAGTGGGATCGGTTCTCCAAGGCGGGGCTAGCCGGAGCCGAGATGTTGGACTGGTCCCATATTGCCGAGAAACTCGAAGCACACGCCCGTACGGTCGTCGGGCGCGGCTGAGCATCCGTCGAACACACGAGGGGCAGCAGATGCGGATCATGGTCACGGGCGGAGCGGGCTTCGTCGGCAAGCAGTTGGTGCAGATCCTTAAGGAACGTTCCGAGCTGCTGGTCGCCGACCTGCTTCGATATGGCACCCCCGACTGGCTGGGGGGTGAGCCGGACGGTTTCGCTTTTCGCCGTATCGATATCCGGGATGCCGCGGAGACACGCAACCTGGTGAAGGATTTCGCTCCGGATGTGATCGTGCACCTGGCCGCGATCCACTACATCCCGGAATGTGACGACGATCCAGCGAACGCTGTTGCGACGAATGTCGCGGGTACGGTCAACCTGTTGTCGGCGTGCCCCGAGGGCACCCGTTTCGTATTGGCCAGCAGCGGCGCGGTCTACCAGCCGGACGAGGCGGCACATCGTGAACTCGAATCCGTTGTCGCTCCTGCCGACATATACGGCTTCACCAAACAGCATGGCGAGGACTACCTTCGCAAGCTGACGGCAAGTCGCGGTTTGGCGGGTGTGATCGTACGGCTTTTCAACGTCATCGGGCCCGGGGAAACGAACCCCCATCTGTTGCCCGCGATCGTCGCCCAGCTGCGGGAGGACCCGAACGTCGTTTACCTCGGTAACACCTGGCCCAAACGCGACTACATTGACGTCCTGGACGCCGCTGAGGGATTCGCTGCCGCCGCGCTCGGTACTTCTCCGGAAGCGGGCAGTTGCGACGTGGTGAACTTGGGCAGCGGGCAACAGTATTCGGTCGACGAGATCGTCAAGCGGTTGAAAGCGATCACCGGACTGAGCTTCGAGGTGCATCGAGATGAACGCCGGGTACGTGCTGTGGACCGGCCGTTTCTAGGCGCCGACATCTCACGAATTCGTGAGCGATTCGGCTGGATGCCGAAGCGCGGACTCGATGAAACCCTGAAACGCATGTGGGACAACCCCGATTTCTTGCCGGCGCTGGAAGGCCGTTTGACCTAATATGGTCGCTTCCGAACGCGTGGACCTGCTTTTCGATGCCCGACATATCAGGCAGAGCGGTATCGGCACCTACATCGCAACCCTGCTACCGCACCTGGAACGGACGTTCGCGGACAACGGAATGTCCCTGGCGGTTCTGGTCGCCGAGCATGCCGCGCCGGTTCTGGCCCATTCCACGAAGACTTATGTCGAGCGTGAGATCGCGCCGATGTATTCGATGAAGGAGCAACGACTGTGGCGTCGAGTGTTGAAAGGCGTACGCCCGCGGGGCTTCTGGGTTCCCCATTACCCGTTCCCATTGGCAGTGCTCGCGATGGGCACGAGGAGACCGTTGCTGTTCTCGACCGTGCACGACACACTGCACGTGATGAGCCGCGCCGCGGGCGGCCACAACATCGACTTGCCGCGCCGAATCTATGCGCGCATCATGCTGAACCTCGATGTACGGATGTGCCGAAAGATCTTCGCGCCGTCGGAGGCGACTGCATCGTCGTTGGCGAGTATGGCGCCGGATGCGCCCGTGATGGTCACCCCGATACCAGTCGACGAGGAATGGTTCAAGCCGGTTGATCCGGGACTGTCGCCGGTGTCCGGCCGGTACATCCTCTACGTCGGAAACGCGAAGCATCACAAGAACCTGCCGTTGCTACTGGAGGCGTATGCCGATGTCGCGCAGCATATTCCACAGAAATTGGTGATAGCCGGTAGCGGTGAGAAACTGCGGGACAGCGACGAAAGGGTCGCTGAAATGGCTGCTCGGCACGGCGACCGCGTTGAAGTCATGGGCCGACTGGACTTCCACGCATTGCGCGCACTCGTGGCGGCTGCCGACCTACTGGTGATGCCGTCGCACTACGAGGGGACGGGCCTTCCGCCGATCGAGGCGATGGCTTCGCACACAGCCGTCCTGGTGTCCGACATCCCCGCCTTACGTGAAACATGCGGAGACGGCGCACAATACTTCGATGCTCACGACCCCCATGCGTTGGCCGCTCTGCTCACCGAATTCTGCCTCGATGACGCATCCAGAGCCCATCTGGCGAACCGCGGGTGGGCACACGTCAACGCTCGCCAGTCGGGCATATCCTTCGGTGCGGCGCCGGAAGCGGTGGCAGCCGAACTGGCCCGCGACTGACACGTGGCGTCTTAACCCCTGGTTCTCGCCCGAGTGGTGCGGCGCATGCGAGACAGCAAGACTATCGCCACTGCGGCAACGGCGACGGCAGCGGCCACGCCTGCCCCGATGACGACCCAACGATCGACAGCATGCGAGGTCGGCGCCTCGAAGATATCGGCCTGCGCGCGGATCGCGACATTCGTCGGAACGCCGGCCGCACCGGCGGCCAGCACATCGCCGGTGAGAGCGGACCAGCCGCCGTCCTGCCCTTCGATGTAAGCGAACAGCGTGTCCACCAGTGACCAAGCGCCAGTCGTTGTAACGAGGATGACGGAACGGTTGCGTGGCCGGTCGGCGAACGCCTGGATCGATCCAAGGCCACCGTCGACGTCGGCGCGGAGTTCGGTGTTGAGACTCACGTCCACGGCGTTTCCGTCGCCACCGATCGGCGGGTTCAGGGAGGTCTCTTCTATCGCCGCAGACTTGGCGACGATCAGGGCGCCCGTGTCGGAATCGGCGGCGGCCCGCAGGTCCACCACCTGGGGCGTCAGCGGCTCTCCGGTGAGACGCGCAATAGCGGTGACCACTCGAGCGGCGTAGGACAGCTGATTCGGGCTGCTACCGTCCAGCGCAACCATGAAGCCGGGGCTGAACTCGGACGGCACGGCGCCGAAGCCCTCGAGCGGGGGGCCGCCGCGGCGCATCGACAGCGTCGACCGTGGGTCCACCTGGAACGTGATCGGCACGATCAAAGGCCCACACATCTCATGGGGCGTATAGGTGAACGCGAAATCGAGATTGATCCACTGGCCGAAGGTCTGGCTCGGCAGGTCGAACGTCGCATCCAGCACCCCGCTGTTGTCCAGCGCGGTTCGGTAGACCACCGCCCCGTCGGAACGAATCACGACACTTGCGGCGTCATCCCGGGGCACCGGCGTGTAGTCGGCGAGCAGGTGCACCTGCACACTTTCGACGCGGCCCGCCCCGAGTGCGGCGCGGTCGACACCGACCGTCAAGCTGCCGGTCCGAAGCACGTCCGTTTTGCCGCTCATACCCAACTGGCTGAACGTCAGCACATCGCCGTCGGGGGCGGTGTTCGATCCTGCTTGATCGACCCGGGCGGTGGCCGTCTGCACCAACTTCTGCAGCTGGTCGACGAGCAGCGAAACCTGAGTCGACAGCGCATCACCGTCGCCCGAGAACCGCAAGTACGCGCCCGGGGTTGCGGCGTTCTCGATGCGGAGCCCGGCCGGACCACCCCGCTCCACGACGACCGCCCGCGTCAACTGACCAGCCGCCGGTGGCGCAGCGCCACGGCTGGCGGTGACGACCGATATCGCCAGCGGCTGAGGGTGATAGAGCCGTGTCAGGGCGGACGCCAGGGTCAGCACCGATTGCTGTTCGGCCCTGTCGGCATCGCTCGGCGCATAGATCACGACCTTCTCGAGCACCGGCGGGAAGAAGTTCGCGATGGTCGTCGCCGACGACTCCGCCCCGGTGAAATCCGTGGCCAGATCACTGATGAACAACTGCTGAAGCGGGCCACAGAAGCGGTCGGCGGTTTCCCGGGTTCGGAGAGTGAGCGACAGCTCGACCGTCGAAGCGCCCGCCCGTGCCGCCGAGATGTCGACATCGAGCGGCGTGACAGCCCGGCCGGATTCCGCGGGAGGAAGGTCGATGGCCGCAAGCAGCTGCCCCGCGCCATCGTTGATCTCGAGATAGCCGGCGTCGATGTTCACCGGTGCATGCACCACACCGCGCATCCGCGTGGCCTTCAATCCAGCAGGCACCGGCACGGTGAAGCTCGTGCTGCTGTTAGGGCTCAGATACGTCTGTGGTTCGAGCCCGAGCGTGGGCCAGGCCAATGTCACTCCCGCCGCGTCGGGCGGGGCGGTGTCGCCGGGTTGTGCGAAGGCCGGGCCGACGGCCGATCCCGCCAGCAGGGGGGACAGGAAGACAACGATCACCGATATGGCCGATATGGATGCACGCACTACGGTGCGTCGTTTCATAACGGAGCCTCGGCACTGGCGGCCACCGCGTGCCGCGCCCGAAGAGTTTGCTGCGAACTCGCTGACAAGAAGGAGCTGACCGAGTGCACGCGTTCTACTTTCGAGTGTGTCCAAATAGGGCTAGGACTATACCGGCGGATACACGGGCGGAAGCGTAGTTTGCGCCGACGGGACGTCATCGGTGCCGAGTTAGCGGGGGGCCGTTTCCGGACGCCACAGATTGGTCGTGGCGTTGTCGAATGCTCTGATGAGAGTTGCCGCCGAAGCCGGTTCCTTCTGGGATAGCGTTAGACGTCATGTGCGCTCGCTGGTGGGGCGGGGCGCGAGCGGCGAGCACGAGGGGAGCGTCTCGGCAATGAAGGGTCGCAGTTGACTGTTCAGGACTTCGTGCAGATGTTGCGTAGGCGCTGGAAGTTTATTTGCGGTGTAGCGGTCGTCGTAGTTCTCGCTGCGTTCGTCTATTCCTTCGTTGCCACCCCGCAATACCAAGCCACCACACGCCTATTCGTAGCGACCACATCGGACGGCACCAACACCCAGACCTACGACGGCGGTCTGTTCGCCGAACGGCGGGTGCTGTCCTACACCGAGCTGTTGACCGGTGAGGTTGCTGCGCAACGCACCATCGACAAGTTGGGGCTCGATATGAGCCCCGCCGAACTGGTAGAGAAAATCGAAGCCAGCGTGCCCACCGATACCGTCTTGATCGACGTCACGGTGTCGGACCGATCACCTGCCCGAGCACGAGACATCGCCAACACCCTGGCCGATGAATTCGTCATCATGGCCGCCGCATTGGAAACCCCCGAACTGGGCGCCGAGCCGAATGCGCGGGTGATCGTCCAGCAACGGGCTGACCTCCCCGAAAGCCCGGCGGCAGCGAAGGGCATGCGCACCCTGGCCCTCGCCGCTGTTCTGGGTGCGCTGCTCGGGTTCGTGCTTGCGCTGATTCGTGACCGCTTCGATGATTCGGTGAGAAGTCCCGAAGTTCTCGAGGAGATCACGGACGTCGGACTGGTTGGGAGTATCCCGCTCGACGCAGAGCGCCAGAAAAGTCCGGTGTCGTCATTCGAAGGTGATCAGTCAGAGTTCGCAGAGGGCTTTCGTGAACTGCGAGTCAACTTGAGGTTTCTCGAGATCGCCGACGGGCCACGAGTGCTCCTGCTGGCGAGTGCCATGCCCGACGAGGGTCGAACCGTCACCGCGGTAAATCTTTCGCTGGCATTGGCCGAGGCCGGTCACGATGTGGTGGTCGTCGACGGTGACCTGCGACGCCCGATGGTCGCGTCACATCTCAACCTGGCCGGACAGGCGGGACTGAGCACGGTGCTCACCGGAGCCGCGACGGTTCAGGAGGCGCTACAGGTGACACGATTCTCCCGACTGACCGCGCTCACTTCCGGAGCCGTTCCATCCAACCCCACCGCGTTACTGGAATCCCAGCCGGCTCAAAACATCCTTGACCAACTGAGCGCGCAATTCGATTACGTGGTCGTCGACTCCCCTTCGATGCTCGTGACAGATGCCGCGCTCTTGGCGGCGAATAGTCAAGGGGTGCTGTTGATCAGCCGGTTCGGTAGGACCAAGCGCCGTCAGCTGGCGATTGCAGTCAATACGCTCAAGCGAGCCGGTGCGCCGCTGCTTGGCAACGTTCTGACGATGGCGCCCACCAAGGGGACGTCGAGGAAGGCTGACCGTTATCTGCGGGTCGGTGGCGCCCAACAGAGGCCACAGGTGCACGGCCGACGTCGGCGCCGCGGCTCGCGCGAGAAGTGAGTAGGTCGGCAGAGTATGGAGGGTTACGGATTGGAGCAGCGTGGGACGTTCGTAGCCTGCCCTCCCTCATCCGCCGGTGGGGATGTCGTCGCCTCCTCGGGCCGCATGCGACCGTCCGAAAACTTTCGCATCGCGCCTCCGTGCGTTTTCGACTCGGAGACAAGGGATTCCAGACAGCGACACCGCGCGTTCGCCGTTTTGATCGTCACAGCCATTGGGCTTGTGACCATCCCGGATCTGATCACGTATCTGACCGTCGAACACTCGCCGGTCCTGCCCCCGGGAGAGGCCACAACCTCGTCGGATCTTCCGCTGGCACAACTCGTCAGTTTGGGCGGGTCGGCTGTTTTGCTCGCATTGAGCGCGGTCGTCGTATTGATGCGCGGCCACCCGAACCGGGATATCACCGGCGTGTTCATACTTCTGCTCGCCCTCAATTTGCCCTACTTGGTCAGCCCGCAATTGCCGCCAGCGGTGGACCTCCCCAAGATCCTCTTGGCCAATGCGTTCATCTTGGCCATCTGGAATGTCGGGGCACCGATCACCGGGCTGAAATGGCTGCCGATCACCGTCTCCGCCATCTCGGTCTACTCACTGGTCGGCGGCCTGATTCTGCCGAAATACATGATGTACAACCCGAATTCCGAGAAAGCGCTGATCGCGGGTTGGGAACTAGCAGGCCCGTTCGGCCACGCGAATGTGTTGGGAATGTATTGCGCCCTCTCATTCGCGCTGACTCCGCTCATCACCGAGCGGCGGTGGCGACTTCTCATCGGATCCATCTTGTTCGTCACGGTAGTGGCGTCAGCGTCGAGGACTGCGCTGATTTCCGCTTCCTTGATTGCGTTGTGGTGGCTCATCTGCTGGTTTCGTTCGACGATATCGGTCCGCCTGGTAGGAACGTTCCTCGTCACCCTGTTCGCGACCGCGATGTTCATGTTCCCGTTCGGCGACTGGGACCCCGACGCGTTCACCGACCGGGCTCACGTGTGGGCAGAGAGTATTCGTGTCTGGGAACAGTCACCCGTGGTCGGAATGGGTGTCAACTGGTTCCTCGACGACGCGCAGGCATCCGGGAACATCGCGAAGTGGGCGTTCGTCGGAACCGGACACAACATGGTCATAGACACGCTCGTCAAATCCGGTCTCGTCGGACTCGCCGTCCTCGTGCCACTTCTGGGGGCTGCCTTGGCCGCGACACGTGCGTTACGGATTACCAGCCAACAGATCGCATGCTTCGGATTCCTGATGGCCTTCTTCGTGGCCGCGACGACGGAGGCCGTCTGGGCCCTCTTGCCCAACCTGCAGCTGTTCCCGATCAGCGGTTTGGTTTTCGCAGTGCTGATCATGAGCAGGCGTGACGACCGCAGTGCGGACGGATTGTCGTGACCATCGGTAAATCGGTGAGTGTCGTGGTCCCGACTATCGGCCGACCAAGCCTGCGGAGTGCGGTGGAGTCGGCGTTGCAACAGACTTCGCCGCCGCTGGAGGTGATCGTCGTACTCGACGCGGATTGCGAGCCAGGGCTGCCCGAGTCAGCAGGGATCCGGCTGTTGCGGACATCGGGCGGTGTCGGACCCAGCCTCGCGAAGCACCTGGGTGTCGAAGCCGCCCGCGGGAACGTCATTGCATTGCTTGACGATGACGACCTGTGGCGGCCGGACAAGCTTGCCATCCAGCTCGCGGCGGCTCCGCAGGGGGACGAATGGATTCTCTCGTCCCGGTTCACCGTGCACATCGATGGACGGGAGCCGATAGTCGGACCCAAGACCCCGATCGGACCCCATGAACGGATCGCACCGTACTTGTTCGAACTCCGTCAGCGGCAGGCGTTCAACATGGTTCAAACGTCGACGCTCGTGTTCCCGCGGAAGCTGGCAGCGGCAGTGCCGATGTCTGTGGCGGCTGGGTCGGTACATGACGACCCGAAGTGGTTGTTCGAGGTTCGGCGCGCCTTCCCCAACGTCGCGATCATCCAGGTCGCCGAGCCGCTCGTCGACATCATCTGGACGGCGGCTTCTCTCTCCCGTTCGGGCGTCGATCGCAGTGCGGACCTGATCGATTGGGGAATCCGCGAGCTCGCGCAGGAGTCGAGTCGGGTGCGAGGCGACTACCTGCTCACCTCCCCGGTCGGCTCGGCGCTGGGGGCTGGTTCGCTTCGCGGCGTGGCCAGATCGATCGTCGCCGCGACCCGGTACGGACGGCCGAGCCCTCTGGCATGGGCGAGTGCGGCGAAGTCGATATTGAGGCTTGGCTGGGCACGGATGCGAACCCTCGCAACCCGATCGCGCTGATGCCGCCGTCTTTCCTACGCAACACACTGCTCGGATTCTCATCGGGCGCTGCCGTCGCGCTCGCCGGATTCATCGGCAACGCGATCACAGCAAGACTGCTCGGACCGGACAAGCTGGGCGTCCTCGCATACGTCGTCTTCTGCGTGACGATCGCTTCCATGGTCGCCGGTCTCGGTATCGGTGTGGTTCAACAGCGGTTCATTCCGAACCTCCGCGCCGAAGGCAAACATGAGGAGGCGGAAGGCCTGATCGGGGCGACCACGCGGCTGTCCATGGCAGCTGCAGCCGTGGGCAGCCTACTGCTTTTCGCCTACCTTTACTGGCCTGGGAAGGGTGCGGTGGAGGGGCCGGCGAAGGCCCCGGTGGAAGTGATCATTGGGGTGGCGCTGATCTGGTTCATCTGCTGGCGGATGGCCGAGGTCTACCAGTTTTATCTGAGAGGCGAGCAGCGATTCGGTGAACTCGCACGACTGTCCGCCGTGTCAGCTCTGATCAAACTTGCGGTGATCACTCTGGGAGCCTGGCTTTTCGGCATACCGGGCGCGTTGGCCGGCTACGTCGCCGGAAATCTACTGCCGGCCGCCCGCATCTTTCGGTTGTTTCGTATCAAGTCGAGCGTAGGTCGATCACTGAGGCGAGAAGTCACGCGGTTCGCCGTGGCGAGTTGGGCGACGGCAGTCCTCGGGGCGTTGGTGTTCGGCCGGACCGAGATCCTCTTCCTCGAACGCTATACCGGCCTCGGTGCCGTCGGCTTCTTCGCGGCGGCCGCGACGGTCGCCGAAATGGCAGTGCAGTTGCCGCCGCTTTTGCTTTCGGCCCTACTGCCGCGGTTCAGCGAGCAACACGGCCTGGGCGCGCACGACGATATGCGCCGGTTGTATCGGGCCGTGACGGCACTGATCGCAATGGTGATCGTGCCGCTCTGCCTGGGCCTCGCAGCGATCGCTCCGGTGCTGGTGCCACTGCTGTTCGGAAACGAGTTCGCCGACGCTGCCCCGGTCGCGTCCGTGCTGCTGATCGCGGCGGCGCTCAGCAGCCTCGGCGTCACGACCCTCTACCTACTGCAGAGTATGGGCAAGGCGGGATTCTTGTTCATATCCAACGGTGTAGGCCTGATCGGCACGGTCACGCTCGGCTTCATTCTGGTTCCCCAGTTCGGGTTGATGGGGGCCGCCTGGTCGCGGGCGATCGTCCAAGTAGCGGTGGTACTCATCGAAACCTGGTATGTGACAAAGCGCTTGGGTATTTTTCCGCCGTACCGGGCACTGAGCGCGATACTGCTGGCCTCCGTAGCGCAGGGGGGGGTAGCCTACTTCGTCTGTACGGGGTGGCCTACCGCCGTGTCGCTGTTGATCGCGGTACCCGCCGCGGTTGCTGTTTACCTGGTCGCCGTGCGGATCCTTGCGGTGATGTCGTTGGTGGACCCGCAGTTGCGAGATCGAATAGTCGCGCGCACGCCGCGTCGGATGAGGCCGTTGATGTCGCACATCCTTCGGTGACGCCAGGTCCGGTCACCGGGTAGAGCCTTTCAGTTCAGCGATGTCCATCAGCGCACCTGCGGCGGGCTTGGGTGCGAGATCTGCGCGTAGCACGCCGAAGTTCTGTTCGAAATCGGACGGATCGCTTCCGCCGTCGACCAATTCGTAGTAGATCAGCGGCCCGGCCCAGTCCCAGTGGGCGATCTGCTCACGTGCTTGCAGAAGCGCCCGTGTCTGATCCTCCTCCGATACCGCGTATTGGCTGGTTCCGGTCGGCGCACCGTACTCGGTGACCCAGATCTTCTTATGGCCGTCTCCGTGTCGAACCATCACGGCATGCAGTGCAGGTAGATCCTTGAACACCCCGGTCGCTCGCTGGATTGGCGACATTGGCAGATCGGGAAAGGTATAGGGATGGACGGCGACACCGTTGGCGAGCCGCGCCGCACCGTTCTGGTATAGCTGCTCGAGGAAGTCGGTCGACACGGTCTGGGGTTCTGGCACATCGAATTTCGGCGCAAGGCCCCCTATGAGAATCGTGGCGGCGGGATCTACATCGCGTATCGCTTCCGCGGCGACCCAGAACAGGGTGCCGTACTGATTGGCGTCGGGTCGCGGTGGCCAGAACTTGGCAGTGTTGGGCTCGTTCCAGATCTCCCAGGTGTGCACCCCGCGCGATGAGTAGCGCTCGACCGCGGTCCGCACGAAGTCGGCCCAGTCCGACATGTCATCCGGCCGAAGGTGACGTGACGTCCACTCGTCGCCGGGGGAGGACGGACGTGCCCACTCTGGGCTTGATGCGAGAACAGCCAGCACCTTCATCCCGTGCGCCTCGGCTTCCGCGGCTACGGCATCGGGATATGTCCAATTGAACTGTCCGCGCTGACGTTCTATCGCCGACCAGTCAATGTCCACTCGAACCCATGTCACGCCCATGTCCGCCATCAAGTCGAACTGTCGCTTGATGGCGGCGCTATCCGCGTTGCGGAAGTGCACGGTCATGCCGATTTCGACGGCGGAAACCGACACGTGGCAGGAGAGGGTCGTACCACCGATGAGAACGAGTGAGATCAGTTGGAACAGGCGCTTGGACCCGCGGATCATCGGAGGATCGCCCGGTGATCGTCCTTGCCGCAGAACGTTCGCCCGAACACGCCTTCGGCGCGACCGACCAAGAGGGCGAATGCCTCGCCAGTGCTGAATTTCTCCGGCTTGCGAATCGGCATCAGCGCTGCGGCGGCCAGATGGGCCGCCTTGTACCAGAGTGGATAACGCCACGTGCGCAGCACGTACCCGGCGCCCCGCCCGTAGCTCCGCTGCTTTCGGCGGCGCTCGTGGGGCGGCAGGTGAGCGAACTCGGTCTGCGCTCGAATGACGATGTCGCCTACCCATTCGATCGAGAAGTCGTCGAGTGCAGACAACCGCAGCAAGAGGTCGGGGCCTTCACCGGATTGCCACGGTGAGTCGGCACCGGAGCCAAGTAGAGGATTGAACCCTCCGACCGCAGCGAAGTCGCCGCGCTTGACGAGCGTCGCCGGTTCCATCGCACCCCACACGTTTCGTCGAGTGAGCTTCGAGCCTCGAGCCGGAAGTGGGTTTCTCGGGCCTTCCCGGTCGACAAGCTGAACGGCGACCACGGTTGCCGTCGTCACACAGTGGCGGGCTACGCGTTCCAGAAAGTCCGGTTCGACCCGGCTCGTGTCGTTGGGAAACCAGAGCCAATCGACATCGTCACCGAGCGCCGCGGCTGCGGCGTTGCGTCCGTTCGAGATGCCGCGCCGGCTCACCACCCTGCGGATCTCCAGGTCACCGGAGAAAGATTCGATCAGCGCATCCGCCTGCGCAGCGTCGGCATGATCGTGGTGCGCGATCGCCACCACGCTCGGCTGATGCGACTGGGCGACCAAATCGCCTAGCAGCTGTCGCAAAGGTCCCCACCGACCTACCGTTGTGATCGCGACACCGATCCGCGGATGAGCCGATGCCGGCACGGTGGCCCCCATGTGTCGAAGCGTAGTCGCGCCCCTCGCGCTAAACGGGTTCGCAGACCACCAAGGGGATCACGCGATCGGTCCACGACTGGTAATTCTCGTACGTCGGGTACATCTCGACGAGTCGCGGCCAGTAGGTCGCGCGTTCCTCTTCGGTCGCGTCGCGCGCGGTCAGGTCGAGCACCTCGCTTTTGATCTGCACCTGGACGCGCGGATTCGCCTTGAGGTTCAGGTACCACATCGGATGCTTGTCGCTGCCTCCCTTGGACGCGGCGACGATGACCTTGTCGCCGTCGCGGTGAAAGTACAGCGGGCTGACCCGCGGTTGGCCGCTCTTGCGCCCGGTGGTCGTCAGCAGGGCCACCGGGATGCCTTGGAACTCGCCGCCGAGCCCTTCCCCGTTGTTGCGGCGATACATGAAGGTGTTGAGCCTCGACATCTGTTTGACGAAGAAGTCCGAAGCCTTCGTATCCATGAAGCGTGGCCGCGACTTTGGCATGGCCGCCATCCTATGCTCGATCGATGGGCACAGTCTCTGACACCGATCGCATCGCCGCTGCGGAGTCCTATATCGATGCGCTGGTCAGCCATCGCGGCGACGACGTCCCCTTCGCGCCGGACTGCATCAGGATCGAGAACGGTCTCAAGACCGGCTTCTCGGGTGCGCATCTGCGCCGCAGCCTCAATGGCGGGCCACAGTTCCGGATCATCTCGGCGATCGTCGATCGTGAATTCCGCGTCGACGGCGACGAAGTGCACGCGACGTTCACCGTCGTCACGAAGCCGCGAATCGCGGGTCGGCGCGTGGGTGCCCGCACCGAGGAGACCTTCCTCATTCCGGCTGACGACGGAAAGATCCACCACATCCACGCGCGCGTGCGACCGGTACTGCTGCGCGACTGAGCGCGCGCAAACTGCCTCTCTGTCCGACGGTTTCGGGCAGAGGTGCGACTAGATCCGTTCGATGATCGTGCCTGTGGACAGCGCACCGCCGGCACACATCGTGATCAACGCGGTGCTCTTGTCGGTGCGCTCCAACTCGTGCAGGGCGGTGGTGATCAGCCGGCTGCCGGTGCTGCCGACGGGGTGGCCGAGCGCGATCGCGCCGCCGTTGACGTTGACGCAGTCCATGTCGGGTTCGTGTACCCGGGCCCACGACAGGACGACCGAGGCGAAAGCCTCGTTGATCTCGACGATGTCGATGTCGCCCATTTTCATACCGGCCTTTTCGAGCACCTTCGCCGTCGACTGAACCGGCCCGTCGAGGTGGTAGTACGGTTCGGCGCCGACCAGCGCCTGGCTCACGATGCGCGCCCGCGGACGCAGGCCGTGGGCTTTGGCCACGTCACTGTCCATCCACAGCACGGCGGCCGCACCGTCGGAGATCTGCGACGAGGTGCCGGCGGTGTGGATGCCGTCCTCGAGTACCGGCTTCAGCGAAGCCAAACCCTCGAGGGTGGTGTCGCGCAGGCCCTGGTCGCGCGTCACGACGTGGCGCTCACTGGTGGGCTGTTTCTGCTCGTCGAGCACGGGAGCCTCGATGCCGCTGATTTCGCGGTCGAACCGGCCCTCGGCCCACGCCTGCTTGGCCTTGCGCTGAGACTCGAAGCCGAACTGGTCGATGTCCTCGCGGGTGATCCCGCGCCGTTTGGCGATTCGCTCGGCGGCGGTGAACTGGTCGGGCAGGTCGATGTCCCACGACGCCGGACGCAGGATGCTGCGGTCGGGGCCGGCGTTGGCGCCCAGACCGACGCGGCTCATCGCCTCGATGCCACAGGCGATGCCGACGTCGATGGCGCCCGCCGCGATCAAGCCGGCGATGAGGCCGTTGGCCTGCTGCCCGCTGCCGCACTGACAGTCCACGGTCATCGCGCCGACGTGCTCGGGCAGGCCGCCCACCAGCCAGCTCACCCGGGTGATGTTGTTGGACTGTTCGCCGTACTGGGTGACACAGCCCCCGACGACCTGCTCGACATCAGCGGCGTTGATCCCGGCCTTCTCCACGAGGGCCTTCTGGGTGGCGCCGAGCAACTCGGTGGCGTGTAGACCGGACAGCCAGCCGTTGCGCTTACCGATGGGGCTACGGGTGGCTTCGACGATGACAGGGTTACCCATTCCGTCAGGCTAGAACACGTTTCATTACTCTGACAAGCAGCGTTGATGACCTGCCTTTTATCTGCGCAGAAGGCATGTTTTACTGGCACTAGAACATGTTGCAATAACTGTTGCGGAGGAGCTTCCCCCATGCCTTGCCCGAATATCCCAGCCGACTTCGACTTCCTCGACGCGAGCCTGAACCTGGAGCGCCTGCCCGTCGAAGAGCTGGCCGAGTTGCGCAAGTCCGAGCCGATCCACTGGGTCGACGTGCCGGGTGGCACCGGCGGCTTCGGCGACAAGGGTTACTGGCTGGTGACCAAGCACGCCGACGTCAAAGAGGTCTCCAAGCGCAACGACGTCTTCGGCAGCTCACCGGACGGCGCCATCCCGGTCTGGCCGCAGGACATGACGCGCGATGCCATCGACCTGCAGAAGGCCGTCCTCCTGAACATGGACGCGCCGCAGCACACCCGTCTTCGCAAGATCATCTCGCGCGGCTTCACGCCCCGCGCCGTGGGACGGCTCGAAGACGAGCTGCGTTCTCGGGCGCAGAAGATCGCCGAGACCGCCGCGGCCGAGGGCTCGGGCGACTTCGTCGAACAGGTCTCGTGCGAACTTCCGCTGCAGGCCATCGCCGAACTGCTCGGCGTCCCGCAGGACGACCGCGACAAGATCTTCCGTTGGTCCAACGAGATGACCGCCGGCGAAGACCCCGAGTACGCCGACGTCGATCCTGCGGTGTCGTCGTTCGAGTTGATCCAGTACGCGATGAAGATGGCCGAGGAGCGGGCCAAGAACCCGACCGAAGACATCGTCACCAAGCTGATCGAGGCCGACATCGAAGGCGAGAAGCTCTCCGATGACGAGTTCGGCTTCTTCGTCGTGATGCTCGCGGTCGCCGGTAACGAGACCACCCGCAACTCCATCACCCACGGGATGATCGCGTTCTCGCAGAATCCCGACCAGTGGGAGCTCTACAAGCGCGAACGCCCCGAGACCGCCGCCGACGAGATCGTCCGTTGGGCCACCCCGGTTTCGGCCTTCCAGCGCACCGCGTTGGAGGATGTCGAGCTGGGTGGCGTGCAGATCAAGAAGGGGCAGCGGGTCGTGATGTCCTACCGCTCGGCCAACTTCGACGAAGAGGTCTTCGAGAACCCGCACAAGTTCGACATCCTGCGCGATCCCAATCCGCACGTCGGCTTCGGTGGCACCGGCGCGCACTACTGCATCGGCGCGAACCTGGCGAAGATGACCATCAACCTGATCTTCAACGCGGTCGCCGACCACATGCCCGATCTCAAGCCGATCGGCGAGCCCGAGCGGCTCAAGTCGGGCTGGCTCAACGGCATCAAGCACTGGCAGGTGGATTACACCGGAAAGTGCCCGGTCACCAACAGCTGACGACGTAAGTTGTAGCGACCGCGAAATTTCCCGGTATCAAGGAGGATTCGGGTGGACTTCAGTCCAGACGAAGGGCAGCAGGCTGTCGCCGACGTGGTGACCTCGGTGCTGACCCGAGACAACAGCTGGGACGCACTGGTGTCCGGCGGCGTGACGGCCCTGGCGGTTCCCGAGCGTCTCGGCGGCGACGGCGTCGGCCTGCCCGAGGTGGCGACCGCGCTCACCGAGATCGGCAGGCACGCCACGATCAGCCCCGCGTTGGCCACGCTGGGGCTGGGGTTGTTGCCACTTCTCGAGTCGGCGACCGACGAGCAGCAGGACCGCTATCTGTCCGGGGTCGCCAAAGGCGCAGTCATCTCGGCCGCGCTCAACGAGCCGGGGGCACCGCTGCCGGATCGGCCCGCAGTCACGTTCGCCGATGGCCGGCTCAACGGTATTAAGGTCGCCGTTCCCTATGCGGAACAGGCGGATTGGCTCGTCGTCACCGCCGACACCGCCGTGGTGGTGGTGTCGCCGAAGGCCGACGGCGTGGTGGTGACCAAGACGCCGACCTCCAACCACGGCGACGAGTACTCGGTGACGTTCACCGACGCCGCCGTCGACGGCACGCTCGAGGGCGCGCAGCCGCGACGGATCAATCAGCTGGCTCTCGCCGCGATCGGCGCGTTGGCTTCGGGGCTGGTCGCCGGCGCGCTGCGGCTCACCGCCGACTACGTGGCCAACCGCGAGCAGTTCGGCAAGCCGCTGTCGACCTTCCAGACCGTCGCTGCACAGCTCGCCGAGGTCTACATCGCCTCACGGACTTTGACATTGGCGGCTAACTCGGTGACCTGGCGACTGTCCGAGGGCCGCGACGCTGACGACGATATCGACATCCTCGGATATTGGCTGGCCTCGCAGGCGCCTCCGGTGATGCAGCTCTGCCATCACCTGCACGGCGGCATGGGTATGGACATCGCCTACCCGATGGACCGCTACTACTCCTCGATCAAGGACCTCGCCCGCCTCGTGGGTGGTCCGTCACACCGGCTCGACTTGGTGGGAGCTGCACTGGGCGAGCGAGGGGACGGGAAATAGGAATGTTCATCGAACTGACGCCCGAACAGAAGCAGTTGCAGGCCGAACTACGCGAGTATTTCTCCAGTCTCATCTCTCCGGAAGAGGCCAAGGAGATGGAGAAAGATCGCCACGGCAAGGCGTACCGCACGGTCATCAAACGGATGGGCTCGGACGGCAAGCTCGGCGTCGGCTGGCCGAAGGAATTCGGCGGCTTGGGTTTCGGGCCCATCGAACAGTCGATCTTCGTCAACGAGGCGCAGCGGGCCGACGTACCGCTGCCGGCCGTCACCCTGCAGACCGTCGGGCCCACGCTGCAGCAGTACGGCACCGAAGAGCAGAAGAAGAAGTTCCTGCCAGCGATCCTCGCGGGCGAGGTTCACTTCGCGATCGGCTACACCGAGCCCGAAGCGGGCACCGACCTGGCCTCGCTGCGCACCACGGCCGTCCGCCAGGGCGACGAGTACATCGTCAACGGACAGAAGGTGTTCACCACAGGCGGGCACGACGCCGACTACATCTGGCTGGCGTGTCGCACCGACCCGGAAGCGGTGAAGCACAAGGGGATATCGATCCTCATCGTCGACACCAAGGACCCCGGATACTCGTGGACGCCGATGATCCTGTCCGACGGCGCCCACCACACCAACGCGACGTACTACAACGACGTTCGGGTGCCGGCCGACATGCTCGTCGGCGAGGAGAACGCCGGGTGGAAGCTGATCACCACCCAGCTGAACAACGAGCGCGTGATGCTGGGACCCGCCGGCCGATTCGCCAGCCTGTATGACCACGTGCACGCGTGGGCGTCGAAACCCGGTGGCAACGGCGACATTCCGATCAATCACGACGATGTCAAACGCTCACTCGGCGAGCTCAAGGCGATGTGGCGCATCAACGAACTGCTCAACTGGCAGGTTGCCGCGGCGGGGGAGACCATCGACGTCGCCGACGCCGCAGCCACCAAAGTGTTCGGCACCGAGCGGATCCAGTACGCCGGGCGCCTGGCCGAGGAGATCGTCGGCAAGTACGGTAACCCGGCCGAGCCGGAGACCGCCGAACTGCTGGAATGGCTTGACTCGCAGACCAAACGGAACCTGGTGATCACGTTCGGTGGAGGTGTCAACGAGGTGATGCGGGAGATGATCGCGGCCGCAGGCTTGAAGGTGCCGAGGGTTCCGCGGTGAGCGCCGACCTGAGTGCGGACATCGAGAAGATCAAGGCGGACGGCAAGAGCGAGCCGCGCACCGGCCGAGATCCGGTCAATCAGCCAATGATCCACCATTGGGTGGACGCCATCGGTGACCGGAACCCGATCTACACCGACGAGGCAGCGGCCAAGGCCGCCGGCCACCCCGGCATCGTGGCGCCGCCGGCGATGATCCAGGTGTGGACGATGGGCGGGCTAGGTCAGGGCCGCTCGGACGATGATCCGCTGAGCAAGATGATGCAACTCTTCGACGATGCCGGCTACGTTGGCGTGGTCGCCACCAATTGCGAGCAGACATACCACCGGTATCTGCGCCCGGGCGAAGAGGTCAGCATCCACGCTGAGATCACAGACGTTGTGGGCCCGAAGCGGACAGCGCTGGGTGAGGGATACTTCATCAACCAACTCATCACCTGGCAGGTGGGCGACGAGGGCGTCGCCGAAATGGTTTGGCGCATCATGAAATTCAAGCCCGCTGAGAAAGACGCGGGCGCGCCGGTGCCCGACGATCTGGACGCGGACATGATGATGCGGCCGGCCTCGTCCCGCGACACCAAGTTCTTCTGGGACGGCGTCAATGCCCACGAGTTGCGCATCCAGAAGCGCGACGACGGCAGTCTGGTGCATCCTCCGATACCCGCGATCTGGCAGGACAAAGACCTGCCGACCGACTACGTCATCGCCAGCGGTAAGGGCACGGTGTTCAGTTTCGTCGTGCACCACGCGCCGAAGGTGCCCGGCCGCACGTTGCCGTTCGTCATCGCCCTTGTCGAGCTCGAGGAAGGTGTGCGGATGCTCGGGCAGCTCCGAAACGTCGACCCGGCCGCGGTTGAGATCGGGATGCCGGTCCGCGCAACGTATATCGACTTCCCCGAGGGAGACTCCGGCCCCGCGTGGACGCTCTACGCGTGGGAACCCGATGAGGAGGCCACCGTAGTTGAGAAGGGCACAGCATGAGCGCCCCCGTCGTCGAAGTGGGAACCAAGCTCCCCGAACTCGCCCTCTACGGCGACCCGACCTTCATCGTGTCGACGGCCATCGCCACGCGCGACTATCAGGACGTCCATCACGACAGGGACAAGGCGCAGGCCAAGGGTTCGAAGGACATCTTCGTCAACATCCTCACCGACACCGGCCTGGTGCAGCGCTACATCACCGACTGGGCCGGTCCGACCGCGATCATCAAGTCGATCTCGCTGCGGTTGGGCGTGCCCTGGTACACCTATGACACGGTGACGTTCTCCGGTGAGGTCACCGCCATCGATGACGGGCTGATCACGCTGAAGATCGTCGGCGCCAACAGCCTCGGTAACCACGTGATCGCGACTGCCACACTTGTTATCGGAGGGAGCGCCTGATGGCGAGTGCACTGTCGGGCAAGGCGGCGATCGTCGGCATCGGCGCCACCGACTTCTCGAAGAACTCCGGTCGCAGCGAACTTCGACTCGCGTCCGAAGCGGTGCTGGACGCGCTCGACGATGCCGGCCTGACACCCGCCGATGTCGACGGCATGGTCACCTTCACGATGGACTCCAACACCGAGGTCGCGATCGCGCGGGCGACGGGCATCGGTGAGCTGAAGTTCTTCTCGAAGATCCACCACGGAGGCGGGGCGGCCTGTGCGACCATCCAGCAGGCGGCGATCGCTGTAGCGACCGGTGTCGCGGATTGCGTTGTGGCATACCGGGCGTTCAACGAGAGATCCGGTGTCCGGTTCGGCCAGGTGCAGATGCGGTTGGTCGAGAACGCCGACTCGACCGGCGTCGACAACTCCTTCTCCTATCCGCACGGTTTGTCCACTCCCGCCGCTCAGGTCGCGATGATCGCCAGGCGGTACATGCACCAATCGGGTGCGACAAGCCGAGATTTCGGCATGATCTCCGTCGCGGACCGAAAACACGCTGCGAAGAACCCCAAGGCGTACTTCTACGAGAAACCCATCACGATCGAGGATCACCAGAATTCGCGGTGGATCGCCGAACCGTTGCGGCTCCTGGACTGCTGCCAGGAGACCGACGGGGGCGTGGCGTTGGTCGTGACTTCCGCCGAGCGGGCCAAGGACCTCAAACACCGCCCGGCGATCATCGAGGCGGCCTCGCAGGGTTCCAGCCCGGACCAGTACTCGATGACGAGCTACTACCGACCGGAGCTGGGGCTGCCCGAGATGGGCCTCGTCGGTCGGCAATTGTGGGAGCAGTCAGGGCTGAAGCCCGAGGACATCCAGACCGCGATCCTCTATGACCACTTCACGCCGTTCACCCTGATCCAGTTGGAAGAGCTCGGATTCTGTGACAAGGGTGACGCCAAAGATTTCATCTCCGACGGCGCCATCGAGGTCGGCGGTCGGCTGCCGATCAACACGCACGGCGGACAACTGGGCGAGGCATACATCCACGGCATGAACGGAATCGCCGAGGGTGTACGCCAACTGCGCGGAACGTCGGTCAATCCAGTGCCGAACGTCGAGCACGTTCTGGTCACCGCGGGCACCGGTGTTCCCACCTCCGGGCTGATCCTCGGCTGATCGACGTCCGCCTGGGACGCTAGGCGCGGCCGGCGTACGCCTGGCGGCCGTCCGTCGATACCCGTTTCGAGGGCCATCGCTGAGTTGCGCGCCGAATCGGCTGATCCTGTGCCGCTCGTTGCATGTTGCTGGGTGTGCACGATGTGCCTTGCCGCATTGTGGCGGATCTTTCGGCCAAGGCTGCGGGCCGTCCCGATGTGTGCTACGTGATCGTGCAGTTTTAGCAAATTTCAGACCATGTTGCCGGTCGATGCAGCGGGCTGCAGGAGAAGTTTTCTAAGCTACGCCATGCAGTGGGACGATCGATCGACCGCGATCTTCTTGGGCGCCGGTCGGGACCGAAGCGCACTTATCTATCTCAGCAGGTCAAATTAACGAACATAATAGACACAGGCGATAATTCAAGCCGGGCTTGCCCGTTCCTCGCAGGGAGCTGCGTCTTTACTCCAACGCAAATATGCTCCGCGTAGCGAACCGAATGCCTGTGCTGACGCGGGAGGCAGTGGGGTGACTCAGCACACAAATCTCCCGGTTGCGCGACAATCTGGCAAACAAATACCATTACACCCGTTCCGCCGGTAACGTGCCGAGGAGTTGAGTCCCCAGGGAGGGACAGGCGTGGCGATTTCGAGTGGTTCCAGTGTTCTCTACCGATCGGACGGCGGACCGTCCCGAGATGATGGCGCGGTGTCACAGCTTTGCTGTGCTCGCCTCCGTGGCGACGGATCGGACTGACTCCGTCATGAATCAGTTCAGAGAAAGCACCGCTTCCGCGGTCGACCCCAAGATCGTCGGCACCTCCGAAAGTCGATTGTTCGTCCAGCCGTCCATGCCCGCGGTCGATCCGCTATCCGGCAATGCTCACGTCGGTCTGAAGAAAGCGCGGATATCACCGCTGTCACGAGGTGAACGGTTCGCATCGGATTCGGTGCCAACCACGATGATGCGACCTGAATTCAGTGGGATCGACATCCACGGGATACCACGCGGTACACAGATTCTCATCGTCGATGACAGCAAGCTGTATCGCGAGTACCTGGCGAGTGTCATCAGTGCCAACGGGGTGTACCCGCCGAGCATCGCCTGGGATCTGCCCACGTTGACTGCGGCCGTCAACGAGACGATGCCGCGCATCATCCTGCTGAACATGGCCACCAGCAACAGTGAGATGTTGTTGCACCATGCGCTGAACATGGGTGCGGGCGTGCGAGTGATCGCCATGGGCATGTCGGACGACGACGAGTCCGACATCGTCGCTTGCGCCGAAGCGGGCGTCGCCGGATATTTCCTTCGCAACGAGTCGCTGGACGACCTGCTCTTGTTGATGCGAAAGGTTGCCGGTGGTGAGTCCCTGTGTTCGCCGAAGGTGTCGGCAATCCTGTTGCGGAGGTTATCAACACTGGCGTCACAACGCCGACGGACGACCGAGGATCTAGATCTCACGGCCCGTGAGGCCCAGATCCTCGGGCTGCTCGAGTTGGGTCATTCGAACAAGGAAATCGCCGAACAGCTCTGTATCGCAGTGCATACCGTGAAAAACCACGTACACAGCCTTTTGACCAAGCTCGGGGTGAGCACTCGAGCCCAGGCTGCGGCGCTCGCAAGGACCATGCGGTACACAGAGGGCGGCCAAGAGAACTAGTCCGGGTACTAGTCGAAAGTTCGCTCGGATGATTTATGTACTAGGCGCTGATCGACACCCATAGTGGTGTAATGCTTTTCGCGTTTGCTCCGCATCGCATGCGACGGTCGCTGGTCGTTTCGTCGGCAACGTTGCCGAAAAGCGGCGGACCGAACCGTGACGCAGCCGAAGAAACCGACGGCCGCGGACACACGTCGGTCACCCGCTGGATCGACATCATCGACGCATACCGGCCTGCCGTAGGCCAGGCACCGGTCCCTTCAGGACACGTCAACACGGAGTGTGGAACATGAGGGTTCTCGTCACCGGCGTGGCCGGGTTCACCGGCTCCACCCTCGTGGACCGCCTACTCGAAGACGGCCACCAAGTGATGGGTATCGACAACCTGAGCACGGGCACCATCGACAATCTTCCATCGGTGACCGCACGCGCCACGATGTCTGCGCCGCGATTCAGCTTCATACGAACTGATATTCACCGCCTCGACAATCTGCAACACCAATGCGACGACCGTGGCCGCCAACTAGCGGCCATGAGCGGAGCGCGTTGAGCACATGCCCATGGATAACCCGATCTCCGTCAACTTTGTCGGACTCAACTACTTTCCGGAACCATTCGGAATCGCGCCGTACGCGACGGGATTGTGCCGTGCCCTCGCCGAGCGTGGGCACCGCGTCAACGTGATCACCGGAATGCCGCATTATCCCGAATGGCGGATCCAACCGCCGTATCGGCGGAAATGGGCGATGACCGAGACGGTCGACGGGATGCCAGTCCGGCGGGTCAGGCATTCGGTTCCGAAGTCTGTCTCCAATTCTCGTCGGCTTCTCATGGAGACAACCTTCGGCCTGCGGGCGGCATGCTCGGGGTGGGGGACTCCGGACGTGGTGATCTGTACGAGCCCCGCCCTGGTCGCGACGGCCGCCGTATGCATGCGGAATCGGGCCTCGGCGCGGCGGCCGGCCATCGGAGTCTGGGTGCAGGATCTCTACTCGGTGGGACTCAACGAAACCCAGAAATCCAGCTTCGCCGCCGAGGCGGCGTCAAGACTCGAGAGCTGGGTCCTGCGGACGGCCGATGGGGTCATAGTCCCGCACGACAGATTTCGTGTGCAGCTCGTCGAAAAGTTGGGTGTCGAACCGGCGAAGGTCGAAACGATCCGCAACTGGACTCACGTCCGATCGACCGACGGAGATGACGGACCGGCGGAGCGTGCGCGCTTCGGTTGGTCCGACAACGAGATCGTGGTGCTTCATGCCGGAAGTATGGGTGTGAAGCAGGGCCTCGAAAACGTCGTTCGTGCGGCGCAGATCGCCGCGGAGAGAAACCTGAATCTACGGTTCGTCCTGGCCGGCGACGGAAATCAGCGACACGTGCTCGAGGAGATGTCCTTGCAGACGACTCATCTCGACATTCGAGACCCATTTCCGGACAGCGACTTCCGCGCCGCGCTGAGGTCAGCGGACGTCCTTCTGCTGAACGAGAGACCTGGTGTTGCCGAGATGTCGATCCCGAGCAAGCTCACGTCCTACTTCCAGAGCGGGACGCCCGTGCTGGCCGCAACGAGCCCGTTGAGCAACGCGGCGGGGGAGATCAAAAACGCCCGGGCCGGCATCGTCATCGACAGTGGTGAGCCGGCGCTGCTGGTCGATGCCGCGGTGGCGCTGGGAAGCGATGCTCCGTTGCGTCGGCGACTCGGCGACAACGGTATCCGCTATGCGGCCGAGGAACTGAGGGAAGACGCGGCCTTGAACCGGTTCGAAGAGTGGATAAGACGACTGGCGGGCAGGCCGACATCGCTGACCGCCGACCTACAACGAGGGCGGATATGATGACGAAGGTCGCGCTGATCACCGGTATCACCGGGCAGGACGGTTCATACCTGGCCGAACTCCTGTTGGACAAGGGCTACGAGGTCCACGGCTTGATTCGGCGAGCCTCGACATTCAACACGACGCGTATCGAGCACATCTACGAAGACCCCCACAGCCCGGACGCCCGATTGTTTCTGCACTACGGCGACCTGTGCGACGGCGGCCGACTTGCGACCCTGCTGAGCAAGATCAATCCGGACGAGGTGTACAACCTCGCTGCGCAGTCACACGTGCGGGTGTCCTTCGAGGAGCCCGAGTACACCGGCGACACGACAGGGGTTGGCTCGGTCCGTCTGCTCGAGGCGGTGCGGTTGGCCGGTGTTTCGTGCCGTTTCTATCAGGCGTCCAGTTCGGAGATGTTCGGTGCCTCCCCGCCGCCACAGAGTGAGCTCACGCCCTTCTATCCGCGGTCCCCATACGGCGTCGCGAAGGTGTACTCGTACTGGATAACCAAGAACTACCGCGAGGCATACGGGATGTTCGCGGTGAATGGAATCCTCTTCAACCACGAATCTCCTCGCCGCGGCGAGACATTCGTGACGAGGAAGATCTCCCGAGCGGTCGCCCGCATCAACGCCGGCCTGGACAGTGAACTGTATCTTGGCAACCTCGACGCGGTGCGCGACTGGGGTTATGCACCCGAGTATGTCGAAGGAATGTGGCGCATGCTGCAGGCCGACGAACCGGACGACTACGTGCTCGCAACCGGATCGGGATACACGGTGGGCGAGTTCGTCAAGCTCGCCTTCGAACACGTCGGACTGAACTGGCAGGAGTACGTCCGGTTCGACGAGAAGTACGTACGGCCGACCGAGGTCGACTCGCTCATCGGGGATCCGACCAAAGCGCACCGACTGCTCGACTGGAAGGCAGAGGTTCACACTCCCGAACTGGCCAGGATCATGGTCGATGCCGACATCGACGCCCTTCGTTGTTCGGGAACGCCCTGGATCGACAGACCCGTTTCCATCGGATGGGCCAGCTGATGTGCACCCGCAGTGCGCACCTGAGCACGACACCGCGTCGTAGCGAGATCGCGAGGTGACGCCGTGCGAATACTTCAGGCAGTCACGTTATTGAGTCCTGACGCCGCGTACGGCGGGCCAGTACGGGTGGCACTCAACCAGGCGTCCGCTCTGCGTGAGCGCGGTCATTCCGTGATCGTCGCGGCGGCCGAACGTGACTTCGATGTCGTCCCCAGCTCGCAAGAGGGGACACCGCTGGTGCTCCGACGCGCTCGGCGGCTGGTGCCGCACAGCGGATTCGCCGGACTGTGCGCACCCGGACTCGCCAGATGGCTTCTGGGTGCGCGAGACGAATTCGACGTTGCACACATCCATTTGGGCCGAGATCTCGTACTTCTACCTCTCGCGGCGCTCCTGGCGCGGCTGCGGATACCGTACGTGCTCCAACCACACGGCATGATCCTTCCTGGCGCGCATCCCCTCGCGCCGTTGGTCGACGGACTGGTCGTCCGCAGGCTGCTGCGTGAAGCACACGAGGTCTTCTACCTGACCGCGCAGGAAGGGGACGCGCTGAACGAGGTGGCACGCGGCACAGCACGGCTGTCCGCACTCGCCAACGGCGTCCCTCTGTACGAACCGGCAACACGCGCGGCCGAAGTGCCGGAGGTGCTCTTCCTGGCGCGCCTGCACGAGCGGAAGCGACCTCTCGACTTCGTACATGCCGCGCTCATGCTCAATGCTCAAGGCGTCAGGGCGCATTACACACTGGTCGGTCCGGATGAAGGCGAAGGCGCCAAGGTGTCGGCCGCCGCGACCGCTGAGAACATCCGCTGGCTGGGTCCGGTCCCGTCGGGCGGGGCGCCGGGCCGCATGCGCCGGGCCGCGATCTACGTCCTTCCGTCGATAGGCCCGGAGCCGTACCCCATGGCCGTCCTCGAGGCGATGTCGGTAGGGCTGCCCGTCGTGGTGACCGAACAATGTGGCCTGAGTTCCCTTGTCCGTAAATACAATTGCGGGCTCGTTACCGAACTGGGGGCCGGAGCCATCGCGCGTGCGGTCCGCACCCTCGTCGAGGCGCCCGATCTGGCGCGGGCGATGGGCGCGAGGGGACGCGCCGCCGTCGAGCGTGACCTCGGCATGCTCGCCGTCGGCGCGCGATTGGAGTCCTCGTACCAGGGGGCGTGCGCCGGACTGAGGCGATCCGCGTGAGGACCGAACCCGCCTCACTGATACGCGGCGCCGAACGGCGCCGACGGCACGCGACGAATACAGGCTTCGGAAGGAGATTGCCATGAAGGTTGTGTTGTTCTGCGGCGGCTACGGCATGCGGATGCGGTCAGCCGAGGGAGACATCATCCCGAAACCCCTCCAAATGGTCGGCCCGCGCCCGCTTCTGTGGCACGTCATGCGGTACTACGCCCACTACGGCCACAAGGAGTTCATCCTGTGCCTGGGCTACGGCGCCGAGAAGATCAAGGAGTTCTTCCTCCGGTACAGCGAGACCCAATCCAACGACTTCGTCCTGCACGACGGACAGGTCGAACTCCTCGGGTCCGACATCTCCGACTGGACGATCACGTTCGTCGACACCGGACTGGAATCCCCGATCGGAGAACGACTTCGCAGGGTGCGTAAATACCTCGGCGACGATCCGTACTTCCTGGCCAACTATTCGGATGTGCTGACGGATGCACCATTGGACCGCATGGTCGACAAAGCCCTCAGCGTCGAGGCGACCGCCACGATGCTGATCGTGCCGCCCAATGCCTCGTTCCATTGCGTCGACGTCGCTTCCACGGGCGAGATCAAAGAGGTCATGCCGATCACCGACTTCCCCGTCGGCGTCAACGGTGGCTACTTCGTTCTCAATCAGGAAGTGATAGACCTTATTCCGGAAAACGGCGATCTCGTCGGTGACGCCTGCTTCTCCCTCGCGGGCACTGGCAAGCTCATCGGTTACCAACACGACGGGTTCTGGAAGCCGGCCGACACCTTCAAAGAACGAGCAGAGCTGGACGCCGACTACAACCTCGGCATCCGCCCCTGGGCGGTATGGGAATCCGCCGAACCGGCCGGGGTGACACCATGATCGGGCTCTCGACGGGGGCGATCGACAGTGTGGCCCTCATCGGGGCGCACTGCGACGACATCGCCATCGGTGCGGGCGCGACACTGATGCAACTCGTGCGGGACAACCCCGATGTCGTCGTGAATGCGTTGGTACTCACCGGTGGCGGCACCGAACGAGAAGTGGAGGAGAAGGAAGCGTTCGCCACGCTCTGCGGCAAGACCGAGGTGCGGTTGACCGTGGCAGATCTTCCCGACGGACGCCTGCCGCACCACTGGGATGCGGTCAAGCAACGTCTCGGCGACTTCCGGCGCAGCTGTGAGCCGCAGTTGGTGATCGGCCCCCAGCGAAGGGACCGTCACCAGGACCACCGGCTTCTCGGCGAGTTGCTGCCGACGGAGTTTCGCGACCACCTGATCCTGGGTTACGAAGTCCTCAAATGGGAATCGGACCTCCCCGATCCGGCGGTGTACGTACCCGTTGATGCCGACACGGCTGTCCGCAAAGCGGCAGCGATCGCAGAGTGCTACCGGTCGCAACTCGACAAGCACTGGTGCGACGACGAGCTCTTTCTCGGATTGATGCGAATTCGGGGGGTCCAATGCCACAGCCGATTCGCCGAAGCCTTCGTCGCCGAGAAGACGGTGATCGGTCTGGGAACCGCTCAGATGACAACGGAATCCTGAGATGTCGGGGGACCCATGCAAGCAACCACCACCGAGCGAACGAGCACGAACCTGGATGGCCGAAACGGTGAGGGCATCGTGACGCTGACGGCGGACCGACCACATGAACCACCCACCGCGGCGCCGGTGAAGACCGTAACCAGCAGGGCGAGTTTCGGGCTCCTGCCCAGCAGGGTGTTCGAACGGACGATATGGCAGCGGCGGTACATCGGCCGGTTGCGGGTGACGGACACCCTGGTGGTCTGTGTCTCGGTGTTGTTGGCCCAGTACGTGCGATTCGGCACTCTCATGGAGCCGTCAGAGGACTTCTCCTACTACGTACCGGCGTTCTCCGTGCTGTTCGTCATCGTCTGGCTGTCGGCGCTGGCCGCATTCCACTCCCGGTCGCCGCGGTGGATCGGCACGGGCACCGAGGAGTACCGGCGGGTGATCGCGGCCTCGTTCTCGACCTTCGGTGTCATCGCAATGGCGACCTTGCTGCTCAATGTCGACATCGCCCGTGGGTACCTCGCGGTCGCTCTGCCGGTCGGCACCCTGGGACTGGTGTTGAGCCGGCAACTGTGGCGGGGTCATCTTGCGAAACTCCGTGCCCGGGGCCGATATCAAACGGCTGTGTTGGTGTTCGGCGAGCGCGACGCGGCAGAACATCTCGCCGCCGAGTTGAGCCGCGACCCGGTCAACGGATTCGAGGTCGTCGGCGTCGGGATACCCGGATACGGCCCTTCGCGCGGTGAACACGTCACGATCAGTGGTCGTCTCGTTCCCGTGGTTGGTGGCGAGAACTATATGACGGAGGCGATACACACCTGCGACGCCGACACCGTGGCAATCGCCGGAACGGAGCATTTCGGTGTGCGGGGAATCCGAAGGCTGATATGGGATCTCGAGCCCATGGGTGTCGACCTCGTAGTGTCGACGGGTGCCATGGACGTCGCGCTGTCTCGGCTGGTGATGCGCCCGATCGCCGGACTGCCGCTTCTGCACATCGAGAAACCGCAGTACCTGGGCGCCAAGCGGTTTCAGAAGCGCGCGTTCGACACCTGGTTCGCATTGGTTGCGCTCACCGTGATGGCGCCGGTCCTCCTTGTCACCGCGCTGGCGATCAAACTCACCAGCAAGGGCCCGGTGTTCTATGCCGCAGAGCGCATCGGCATAGATGGCCGGCCGTTCCTGATGTTGAAGTTCCGGACGATGGTCCAGGACGCCGATAAACGACTGCCGGATCTGTTGAGCCAGAACGAACTCGACGGCCCGCTCTTCAAGATTCGAAACGATCCTCGAATCACGCCGATAGGGCGGATCCTACGACGGTACAGCATCGACGAACTGCCGCAGTTCATCAATGTGCTGCGTCAGGAGATGAGCGTCGTGGGTCCTCGGCCGCCGTTGAGGCGGGAGGTAGGAGCATACGACTGCGACGGATTGCGAAGACTCCTCGTCAAACCGGGCGTCACCGGCCTGTGGCAAGTCAGCGGTAGGGCCGATCTGTCATGGAACGAAGCCGTTCGGCTCGATCTGTCGTACGTCGACAACTGGTCGATGGTCGAGGACGTTTTGATCATCGCCAAAACATTGAGGGCCGTGTTCGGGCGTCGAGGCGCCTACTAGGCCGATGCCGAAGCAAATGACGAATTGAGGGCATGTGCGTTGTCGACTCTGTGACTCAGACCGTCTTCTGAGCGTGCTGGATCTGGGTGCCACACCACCGTGCGAGAGCTTCCTCGCATTCGACGAGCTCGATTCCGCCGAGCTCACCTTTCCCCTGCACCTGCGGCTGTGTGAGAACTGTCTTCTCTTACAGCTGCCTGCGCTGATCACGCCCGAGGACACGTTCACCGAATATGCCTATTTCTCATCGTATTCCGATACCTGGGTGCGGCACGCGAAGAGCTTCGTGGACGGCGCTGTCCGCTCATTGGACCTTGACTCGAATTCGTTCGTCGTCGAGGTGGCCAGCAATGACGGATATCTCCTGCAGCACGCCGTGGCGGCGGGCATCCGGTGCCTGGGCATCGAACCTTCGGTCAACGTCGGGGAAGCCGCCCGGGCGCGCGGCGTACCCACCGAAACCGCATTTCTGGATCCCCAGTACGCAGCCCGCGTCCGCGCTGAGCACGGTCCAGCCGACCTCGTCGTGGCCAACAACGTCTACGCGCACATACCGGATCTCCTCGGGTTCACTCGAGCGCTGCGGGTTCTGCTCGCCGACGACGGTTTCCTCAGCATCGAGGTACACCACGCGCTGAACCTCGTCCAGCTCGGCCAGTTCGACACGATCTACCACGAGCATTTCCAGTACTACACGGTGCTGTCCGCGATGCGCGCGCTGGCCACGGCGGATCTGAGAGTCGTCGACGTCGAGATGCTTCCCACGCACGGTGGATCCATCCGGGTGTGGGCAAGGCCCGCCGAGTGCGGCGGGCCGATCAGCAGCCGCGTCGCCGATGTGCTCGCGATCGAGGAAGCTGCCGGGTTGCACGACGTGGACGGCTATCTCGAATTGCGACCGAGAACGGAGGCGGTTCGCCACGAATTGCTGCGGTTCCTGTTGGAGTGCCGCGCAGAAGGCAGGCGAGTCGTCGGCTACGGCGCTCCGGGGAAAGGCAATACGCTCTTGAACTACTGCGGCATCCGAAGTGACCTGCTCGAGTACACCGTTGACCGTAATCCGTACAAGCACGGCCGGTTCACCCCCGGCACGCGGATCCCGATCCACAGCCCGGACCGGATCGAGGAAGACCGGCCCGATGTGGTGCTTGCGCTCCCGTGGAATCTCGAGCCGGAACTGACGGAGCAACTCGCTTACATCGCCGACTGGGGTGGTCGGCTCGTGTTTCCGCTTCCGGTGCTGCACACCGCTGCGCTAGCACCAGAACACCTCGATGACGCGACCTCTGGGTTGGAACAAGAGATGGAGATCGCATGACCGATGCGCCAATCATTGTGATAGGCACCGGGTTCGCCGGATTCGGCGCCGGCCATTTCTTGGAGGCAGCCGGCGAAACCTATGTCGTCTACGATCGCAACGCGCACTATGGGGGCCATACCGCGAGCCACGAACTGCCAGGCGGCTTCATCTTCGACCAGGGGCCACACGTCTCTTTCGCCAAGGACGAGAGGGTGAAACGAATCCTGGCCGACGCGGTCGACGGTCGGTACGAAGATGTCCAAATCGGCCTGGACAGCTACTGGCAGGGGCGCATACTCACCCACCCGGTTCAGGTCAACCTTCACGGACTGCCGCCCGAGCTGATCGTTCAGGTGCTGCTGGACCTGGTGGCCGCATCCGCCGACCCCTCCGACGAGCCGCCCTCCGATTACGAGACGTGGTTGCGGCGGTCGTACGGCGACACATTCGCCGAGACCTTCCCGATGGTCTACGGGGACAAGTACCACACGACGCCGATGCGCAATCTGACCACTGACTGGTTGGGGCCTCGCATGTATCGGCCGTCGTTGGAGGAGGCTCTGCGTGGCGCCGTGTCGACCGCTCCAGTGCGAGACCTGCACTACGTCACCCAGTTTCGATATCCCACCGAAGGTGGCTACCAGGCATACCTGTCGTCATGGGTGGAGCGGTCCGACGTGCGACTCGAACACGAAGTCGTGCGTATCGATCCGCGAGGGCGGAGGCTTCGCTTCGCCGACGGTCACACCGCTGAGTACGCCCAGTTGATTTCATCCATCCCGTTGCCTGAACTCGTGTCGAGGATCGAGGGGGCTCCGGAACCGGTGCTCGCCGCGGCTCGCCGCCTCGCCTTCACGTCGGTGGTACTGGTCAATCTCGGTATCGACCGACCGGGGATCGGGGGTGATACGCATATTCGCTACGTCTACGACGCGGATATACCGTTTTCGCGCATCAGCTTCCCGCACCGACTCTCGCCGCGTGTGGTCCCGGATGGTGCGAGTGCAATCCAGGTCGAGTGGTACTTCTCGGACAAATACCGCCCGCTGGCCACCTCTCCCGATGTGCTCATCGAGCCGACCGTGGCCCACCTTCAGTCGATGGGAGTGCTGGAACCGGGCGACGGCGTAGTGGTCTCCGAGGCGGTGGTCGCACGCTATGCCAATGTGATCTACGATCATGAGCGTCCAGCGGCGGTCGCGACCATCGAGGAGTTCCTGAGACAGGTTGGGATCCACGCCTGTGGTCGATACGGTGAGTGGAATCACTTGTGGACCGACGAGTCGTTCCTCAGCGGTGAACACGCAGCGAGATCGGCTCTGCGTGGATTGTCCGTCGAATTGGGCGATTCCACGCTTCTGGAGTACTCCGGACAGGCTTAGCGCATTCGGCCGGCGTCATTGCCCGGCCAGGCGCGCGACGATTGGGGCGACCATGTCGACGTCCCCGCCGAGATTGAAGTAGCTGAACCCGAAGCGCTCCCGGATCTCGAGGAGTCGATCGACGCAGGCCTCGACACTGCCGATCAGAACGGCAGGCGAATCGGTCATCGCGACTTCGTCCGCCGCTAGCGACGCGGCGAACGTGGAAACCGCGCGACGGGCCGCCCGCGACGAATCAGTCACGTCTACAAGGTAAATCGAATGCTGGAGTTCCGGTCCGGAACCGGTTCGGCCGGCAGCTCGCCACGCGTCCTGGACCCATCGCACCTTCTCCGCGACCCGGTCGGCGCGCAGATCGGCAGCCGCGTCCGTGCGGGCCTCGGGGCCGTGCAAGCGCGCGTGAACGCCGACGATGTCAGCCACGCGACCCGCCAGTTCCAGGGCGATCCGTCCGCCGCCACCAAGCAGCAGCGGGGGTCGCGGCTGTTGGACCGGCCGTGGCAACCCCACCAGATCCGCTATCTGGTAATGATTTCCGTTGAAGCTCAGCGGTTCCGTCCGAAACAGACCGTCGATAACGGCTACCGCCTCCTCCAGACGCGTGAGACGAACCCGCGGTGAGTCGAACGGAAGTCCCGCCGCTTCGTAGTCGGACGGCATCCACCCCGCGCCGAGCCCGATCTCCACCCTGCCGCCGCTGAGCACATCGAGGGTGGCGAACGCTTTGTGTACAGGAACCGGATGCCGAAAGTCGTTGCCCAATACGAGCGTCAGAAGTCGGATCTCATCGGTGATTTCGGCCGCAGCGGTCAACACCGTGAGAGGGTCCATCGCCCAACCTGCGGACAGGTGGTCTGAGATCGACAGTGTCGAAAACCCCAGATCCTGGATCCGGCGAATCGAGTCGCGCCAGGTGGCCACCGAATCTCCCAACGGAGGCATCGGTGCGATGAAGCGGAACGGCCGATGGTCGTCTCTCACAGCACCTCCAGGTGCGGCAACGCCATCACGTAGCGCGTGTGCGCGCCGAGCGCGTCCTGCAGATACCGGATGATCTGGTTCGCCGACGGCCAGGGCAGGATCATGACGTAATCGGGCCGCTGTCGCTCGAGTTCTGCCACCGGGCGGATCGGGATCTGCGATCGCGGCAGGCGACGCCCCTGTTTGGCCTCGGAGCGATCCACGACGAAGGGCAGCAGCTCGGCGTCGGCATCGGCGAGATTGAGCAGGACCGTACCGCGCGACGAAGCTCCGTATCCGACAACCGTGCGACCAGAACGGCGCGCCTCATCGAGGAACTCGATGAGCTCGGCACAGGCAGTTCGCACTCGCTCGGCGAGGCCCGCATAACCGGCAGCCTCGTCGACACGCGCCGTCCGTTCGATTCGGCGGATCTCGTCGGCCTCCAATCCGTTGTCCGGAATGGATGTTCCGTCGTGATCACCAGTGGCCAGCACCCGCACCGTGCCGCCGAAGTCGTCCACACATCTGGCCGCGACGACGCGCAGGCCGTGTCGCTCGAGCACCCGGTCGAGACTGCACAGCGAGAGGTAGGACCGGTGGGTATGGGAGATGACGTCGAACTGCCCCTGGGTCAAGCCCAGAACGTGGTGGAAGTCGATGGAGACAACGCCTCCGGGGACAAGGGTTCCGGCGATTCGCTGGACCAAAGCGTCAAGGTCGTCTGTGTGAGCGAGGGCGTGGCCGGCCAGTATGAGGTCGGCGGATTTCCCACCGCCGCTTGAGGATCCGACGGTTATCGATGCGCCGGCAGCAAGCGCATCCACCGGAAGCCCACTTGACTGGTCGACATCCCACACTGCGGGTGACATTGATCGCATGGCCTGTCGGATGACGGTCGCCCACGCATCGCCGCTCGGTGTGGATGATGCGTGTCCGTGCGGGGGCAGGGGACCGTCCGGTCGCGTGCCATGCATCTGTACGAGTCCGCAAACGCCGCAGATCGCCAGGATCACTGGTGCTTCCGGGGCGGGATCCGGGTGTTCGCGGTCGAGTAGCCAGTCGGGATCCGGTTGTGGTCCCAGGTCGAGAATCGTTTCCAGTGCGCGCTCACCGCAAGAGCGGCAACCGCTCCGAGGTGCCTTTGTCATGACGGCCGCATTCTTCTGGCTACTATTGCAATCGTGACCGAGCCGGACGAGTGGGTGAACGACCTTGCTCGCGCGTTTTCAGGACGTTCCGTGCTACTCACGGGACATACCGGCTTCAAAGGTTCGTGGCTGGCGATATGGCTGCACCGCCTCGGCGCGCACGTCACGGGCTACGCGCTCGATCCGCCCACCGTGCCCAGCAATTACGACTTTTCGGCTGTGAGCGAGTTGTTGGTGACCGACCGGCGCGCCGACATCCGCGACCGTGAGGCGTTCACGCGGGTGGTGCGCGACACCCGGCCCGACATCGTGTTGCATCTGGCCGCGCAGACGGTGGTGCTCGACAGTTACCGGGAACCGGTCGACACGTTCGACGTGAATGTCGTCGGTACCGCTGTCGTACTCGATGTGCTGCGCACCGTCGATCGGCCGTGCGCCGTGGTCGTCGTGACCAGCGACAAGTGCTACGCCAACGACGAAAGCGGTCGACGTTTCGCCGAGGACGATCCGCTCGGGGGCGCGGACCCCTACAGCGCCAGCAAGGCAGGCACCGAACTCGTGGCCGCCTCGTACCGAAGATCGTTCTTCCCGCCGGCCGCATTGGACCGGCACGGAGTTGCGGTGGCAACGGCCCGGGCGGGCAACGTAATCGGTGGGGGGGACTGGACGCCGCACGGTATGGTCGCCGACATCATCCGGTCGGTCGGGCGCGGGGAACCTGTCAAACTCCGTCGGCCCGAAGCGATTCGGCCGTGGCAGCATGTCCTTGAACCGCTTTCGGGTTACCTCACCCTCGCCGCCCGGCTGAGCGGTCCACACCCGGAGCGGTATTGCGACGCCTGGAATTTCGGCCCCCTGCCCGAGGACGATGCGACGGTCGGCGAAGTGACCGACAAGATCCTGCGTGAATGGGACGCCGGCGACTGGTCTCACGGCGGCAGCCCCGACGACCTGCCGGAGGCGGCGACCCTGCGGCTTTCGATCGACCGCGCGGTATCGGAACTCGGCTGGCGGCCACGGTGGCGCCTCGACGAAGCGGTGCGTCGAACTGTCGCGTGGCAACGACGTTTTGACGTGGACCCGCGTTCGGCGCGCGCTGCATGCCTGGGCGACATCGACGCCTACATGGGCGGCGACCTCTCCGCGCACTGAAACCACGACACCGGTCGAGGACTCTTCGACGCGGGTCAGGCCGGCGGCAACTGGGGACCGAAACTGACACTGCTGGCAATTTCCATGGTAGGTGCTGGCACACGTAGACGCGTGACCTGGCCGCGGTGTGTGCTTTCTGCTTGCGATGCTGGCGGAATTCGCCGGCTCGCCAGCGCTGGTCATGAGATCGCGCGTGTGAAATGCGACTTTGTTTTGCCGTCGGGTCGCCAATCCGGCTCTCGTCATGTCAGAATATTAGCTGCCGTCGCCGTGAAGGTCGACCGCTGGGCGCCGAGTAGCAACCATGGTGCGTGTTAGCTGAATCAGAGGTAGCAAACGAAATGAACTACAAAGCAGCGGTTGTGTCCGCCGTCGGCGGCAGGTCCGCCGGCCCAGCGATCCGGGTGCGGCGATGAGGAAGTACCGCTTCAGCTCGAAGGCTGCCGATCCGCGGGTTCTCTGCATCTCCAACCGCGACATCGCCCCTGTCATCTCACGGTGCATCCGGTATGAATTCGAAGATTTGACCGCAGCGTTGGATGCCGTCGATCTCATCGCTCCGGCCGATACGCCGGCCCCCACCGAAGGGGTCACCGCGATGCAGAAGGGTCTCCGCACGCTATGGCGGCTCTGGGCCAAGGCGGAGCGACGGTTGGCGCTGAAACTCGAAGCGGCGCTGCCGTCGACGGGCCGGCGGCCACTGCCCGCCGGCCTAGCGCCCGAGTATGAGCTGCTCTTCGTCAGCGCCGAATCGGCTCTGGATCTCTACAATCTCGGCCCATGCGAGATGTGGCATTCGAAAGCGCACGTCTCGATCTGCCACATACAAGAGCTGTACGCCCGCGACGTCGAAACGTTGGGCAGCCTACTTCCCGTCCTCAAGCGGTTCGACTACATCCTCGTCGGCTACCGCGACACCGTGGAACCCCTCGCCGAGGCCACCGGCCGTCCGTGTCACTACCTGGTGCCCTCCACCGACGCGCTCAAATTCTGCCCTTATCCGGGAGATCCCGACCGTGTCATCGACTTTTACGCCCTCGGCCGGCGCCCGCCTCCCGAAACACACAAGGCGCTGCTTCGGATGGCGGAGGACAAGGGCAGGTACTACGTCTACGACACGGTGACGAACTGCCCCGTCTCGAGCCACGCCGAGCACCGAAGTCGTCTGGCGGACAACATCAAGCGCTCGAAGTTCTTCCTGGTGAATGCGGCGGCCTACACAGAACTCCAACGCACCGGCGGTCAGCAGGAGTTGGGTTACCGGTTCTTCGAAGGCGCGGCCGGTGGCGCCGTGCTCATCGGTGACGCACCTCGCAACGACTCGTTCCGCGAACATTTCGGATGGGAGGACGCCGTCATCCAATTACCACCGGAGCGCGAGATCGAGGATGTCATCACCGAGTTGGAATCCGATCCGCATCGACTCGAACGTGCCAGCGATATGAACGTGATCAACTCGTTACGGCGACATGACCACGTGTACCGGTGGGCCGAAATCCTCGCCATCGCAGGGATGAGCGAGACCCGCCAGATGGAATGCCGCAGGCGAGAGTTGGAAGAACTCGCGACATCGGTAGAACTGCGTATGGCGGCGCCGGTCGAATGAGACGGCAGTGAAGCAGGCGCAGTACACGCCCGGGCGACTGGATCGTTCGACGCCGGTGTTCGTCGCCGGCCATCGCGGCATGGTCGGTTCGGCGGTTCGACGCAAGTTGGTCAACGAGGGGTTCACGGCTCTGCTGCTGCGGACACGGGACGAACTCGATCTCACGGACCGTGGTGCGACCTTCCGTTTCTTCGAGCAGTTCAGACCCCAAGTGGTGATCATGGCTGCCGCCAGGGTCGGCGGGATACTCGCCAACAGTGAGCGTCCGGTCGACTTTCTCTCGGAGAACCTGCAGATCCAGGTAAACGTGATGGACGCGGCGCTCGAGTACGGGGTGGAAAGGCTGCTGTTCCTTGGTTCGTCGTGTATCTATCCCAAGTATGCCGCACAACCCATCCGCGAAGACGCGCTGTTGACGGGTCCCCTCGAGCAGACCAACGACGCATATGCGATCGCGAAGATCGCAGGGATCAAGCACGTGCAAGCGGTGCGGCGACAGTACGGCCTGCCGTGGATCTCGGCCATGCCCACCAACCTGTATGGACCCGAGGACAATTTCTCACCCACGACATCACATGTGCTGCCCGCCCTGATACGCCGGTATGAGGAAGCGCGCGCGAACGACGCGGCGTCCGTCACGAATTGGGGAACCGGCACGCCCAGGCGCGAATTTCTGCACGTCGACGACATGGCGTCTGCCTGCGTCCACCTGCTGGAGACCTACGACGGTCCACAGCAGGTCAATGTGGGGACCGGCGAGGATCTCACCATCGCCGCGCTGGCGCAGATGGTGGCGCAAGCCGTCGGGTACTCGGGTGAGACTCGTTGGGATGCGACGAAACCCGACGGCACACCCCGAAAGCTGCTCGACGTGAGCATATTGCGGAGCAGCGGTTGGGTTCCGTCCATTCCTCTCGCCGAAGGCATCAAAGACACGGTTGACTGGTTCCGCTGCGGTGACCGGTCGATGAGAGTTTGAGCGCTAGCACCACTGGAGGCCCGATGACTATTCACCCTGCCGTACAGGTCGATTCGCAGCCGGTGACTCGATTCGATCTGGCCGGCTTCACCGGCGCAGGTTATGACAAGGGGCGGCCGCTGGTGATACAGGCGCTGTGGTTGATGGTGTCCCGCTTGATCGTGATGAAGTGGTGGTGCCCCGGTTCGGTTCGAGTCTCGGTTCTGCGCCTGTTCGGCGCGCAGATTGGCAAGGGAACACTGATCCGCGCCGACGTGAAGATCCACTGGCCGTGGAAACTCACCGTCGGTGATGCTACGTGGATCGGCGAGGATGCCTGGATCCTGAACCTGGAGCCGGTCACCATCGGATCCAACACCTGCATCTCACAGGCCGCCTTCATCTGCACCGGCAGCCACGATCGCACAAGCCCGACCTTCGAGTTCGACAACGCCCCGATCACCATCGGGGACTCCGTTTGGGTCGCCGCGCGCGCCACCGTCCTGCGCGGCGTCCAGATTGCCGATGGTGCGACAGTGGGGGCAGGCGCGCTGGTGACACGCGACGTGGCGCCAAATGAGACGGTCCTCGCGGCGAGGGCATCAGCCACCGATCAAACATGAATTCATCTGCGGCTACCCGAGTTTCACCCAAGCCGCCGCGCCGGGAGAACGGTTCGAGCATCGCCGCGATTATGCTCGCGGTGGCGCTGACCGCTGTGTTGACGGGCGCACTGTGGTGGGGCTTGCGACAGGATGGTTCCGCCGCCCCGTCGGGCAGCCACGTCTACTTCGACTTCACCCGGGCGTCCGACGGGCCGCCACCCGCGCGCTTTGACACCGGCCAGCGCGCCAATTACTCGACATCGCCGACCGATCCCGGATCCGACTTCAGCGTCAACACAGGACTTCTCACCTACCATCCCACCATCGACCAGGTCTCCGCGGCGTACCTCAGCACGCCGGATATGGGCTCGCCCGTGGCGTCGCTCGGCGCGAGTTGGGTCTTCTCACCGGGCAGGGGCACCTACGGTGCCGTCGCTCTGCTCGTGTCTCGAGGCACGCGGAATGCGATGCCCCCGATCGTTCCGCCGGTTGCGCTACATTTCGTAGCCACGGCCGTGAACTGGACGCTCGCGGTGGCGAAGGATGAGGAAACGTCACTGGAAACCCTCGCTGCGGGACGGTTCGAGAAGCCGCTGCGTGAAGACGGCGTCACCTCGTACACGGTATCGATCGGTATCGATCGGGACCGGGCCGCGATCGAGTTGCCCGACGGCGACCGTCAAGTCGTCATCGACCCCCGTATTTGGCAGTGGCGGGGGAACTTCGCAACTTTCGAGGTGTACTCGAATCACGGACTTACCGACTCGATCGGGGGCTTCAACGGCGTCTGGGCCCGGTCGACGGGAAACAGCTGATGTCCGCGTTGTCTGTGCACCGCTTGCGTGCTGTGTCGGGGGCGCTGGATCAGGTTTTCTTCAGTATCGGTAACGGCGTCATCGTTTTCGCCCTAGCCGTCGTCTCGTCGCCACAGCAGTTCGGTCACATAGCGATTCTGATGACGATGCTGGTCGCGGTCATGGGCTGCCTGCGCGGTGTCCTCGGCACCCCGTTACTGCTCAAGGCGGACCAAGGTCGCGAAAGAATCACTCGCGAAGGGTCGTATGCACTGACCTCGGTGCTGGTCATCGGGCCGGTCGTTGCGGTGACGATCGTCATTCTCGGTGCCGACATCGGCGGCGCCGTATTCCTCGGCGCCGCTGCGCCGTTCGTGCTTGCACACGATGTGCTGAGATATGTCGCGATTGCCGACGCGCGACCACATGTAGCCGCGATATGGGATGGCATCTGGTGCATTGGGACGGTCACGCTGCTGGTCATGGCTTGGCGGCATGAGTTCATGACCGCATCGGTTCTACTCGGTGCATGGGGCTTGTTGGCCCTTGTCGCCTTGTTCGGATTGTCGATGAACCTTCGGGTATCGCCCCGGCTGGAGGGATCGGCAGCGTGGCTGAAGGCGGGCCTGATGCACCGTGTCCGGTACGGCGCCGACTCCGGACTCGAACAGGTCACCGTCTTCGCCGTCTTGACCCTCGTCGCGGTACTCGTCTCGCCGACGGCCACCGCCGCGTTACGCGGGGCTACCGCTCTGCTGGCACCGATCGGGTTGTTCGGCAACGCAATCCAGGTCGTCGTGATACCCGAGAGCACACGACGAGCGTCGCAGCCGGCCGCGGTGTGGCGCGTGATGTCGAGGATCGCCATCGCCTCGGCGTTGGCCATCGCCATATTCGGTGGGCTCGTCCGAAGCGTTGTGCCTGCCCACATCGGCGTCCTACTTCTCGGCGACTCGTGGAACATCTCCCGACAGATCTTGCCGGTAACGGTGGTGGAGTATGTCGCGACATGTGTCGCCGTTTCCTTGGCCGTTTTCCTGCGCACCTTCAACCGCAGCGCTGACGCGTTGAAGTTGAGAATCGCGATGACCGTCGCTGCGATCGGCGGGGCCGCCGTGTCGGCCGTCGTTTTCCGCGACGCGATCGGGGTTGCCATCGGGCTGGCTGTCGCGGCGATGTTGGTGGCGGGCGTAGCGCTTGCGTGGTTCGGCCCGTGGCGTCCACACGCACGCGCGGGTTCGGTGGACATCACCGAACCGGCGCGGCTCACCGACGCGACGAACCCATCTAGTTGAGGCGGAACACCTCGTCGTCGAACGGCGTGACCGGCGTGAGGTAGGACTCCCGATGCCACCATGCCGCATCCTCGACCGGGCGGATGGGCTTGGCCGGAACTCCGCCGTACAGCCTGTCGGTCGGCGGCTCGATACCCGGCTTGCTCTTGACCACAATCGATCCCGCCGCTAGCACGGATCGATCGGGCAGGTGCGAATCCTTGAGCATGATGACTGCGGTGCCGGTCATCGCACGTTCACCGATGACGACTCGTCCGACGGTGGTCTTGTTCTGAGCGAGGTCGATCTCATGGCTCTGAAAGATGCTCTTGATTCCGCCTATTCCGGAATAGGCCTGCAGGATGATTTGCCCGGAGCAGTCCAGATAGTGGCGGTTCGTGATGGCGGCTTGTTCCTCCATCAACAGCATTCCGACCCGATCGCTGAAATTCTGGTAGTCGCGGGCCGCGGTGATCTGGTTCCACGACCCGATGAAGCACTTCTTTCCCACCTTCACCGTCGCGAGCTGCCGGAACACGTTGAAGGGGGCGATCCGTGCCCCGTCATCGACGGAGAATCGGCCGCAACTCAGAACCAGCGTCGGTCCGATCGTCACATCGGCGCCGACGCGGTTTCCGAGCCACCTCAGTGCCGAGTTCTTGAAGCTGCTCGCGGGTAGCAACCAGAACAGCAGCGACAGAACGGTGTTCGGGCGTTTCGGGGTTTTTGTATCGCTCACTGTCTCACCCGCCTCGGTGAGGCGGAGTCGAGCCCATCAGATGGGTTGTCACTTCGCTCCCTTTCTCTCGATGGGTCTGCGGACCACCCGCTGACCTCTCTTGTGAACACTCACAATCCGGTGGCCGTGAAGCTCGCCAGACCGAATTCACCGTTCGCCGCGCCCCGTTCGTCTTTGAAGAATCCGATTCCCGGGTTACCGGTCGGGTAGACGGAGTCGACGGCTCGCGTCAACAACCGGTCATTGAGATAAAGCGTGATGACATTCCCGGCGGCGGTGGCCCGAATCGTGTCACCGTTCTGGGGGGCGATGACATCGCCGACCTCGGCGAGGGTCGTGAAGTCGCCGTAAGGACCGTTCCACCGCACGATCTTGGCGTATTGGCCACCGTGATGGATGAAGCACTCGTATCCGCGGGCATTGTCCGCGTCATCGCTCCAGCGCAGGAGTATCTCCACCTCCTGAAACCCGGTGGGGGAACCCTTTTGGATCACGCCGCAGGCCTGTTGATCCGGGGGGAACCCGGAAAGGTAGGCGTAAGAGTCGTCGTATCCGCCGCGCCCGGTCTGGGTACCGTGCGCACTGCCGTTTTCCGTCTGAACCATCGTCCACGGCCTGCCGCGATGCGTCCATGCGCCGTTCTCCGAGATCGGGAGCTCATCGGAACCAAAGGCGGTGCTATACGAAGGTCCTCGGCCGATCTGACCGCCGCACGGCGGCTCGGCGATCCGGGGCTCATCACCGCTGGCGCTGGAACAGCCGATCGCTGCGACGAGGAGCAGGACACCGCCGACTCCGACAATCGACGACAATCGTTTTATGACAGTCGAATTCAGGGCCATCATCCGACCTCGACCGTCGCGCGGTCCCGTTTGCGGTAGCGCCGGTAGATGACCGCTGCGGGGAGCACGAAGGCCAGCGGATTGCCGATGGCGGCGCACGCGAAGCCGCCGATCAAGCTGCCGTCGACGCCACCGACGACGTAGCCCACGACGTACCCGCCGCTTGCCAGCGCGACCAGCAGGGCACGCCCCACCGTGGCTGTCACGGGGTGCCCGAGCAGGCGCAGGACCATCGCATCGACGCCGGCGTATCCCGAGGTGATGGCCAACCCCCCGACGAGGAGGGTGCCGACGATCAGGGAGTGGTTGTCGGCCCCACGGAGACTGAAACCGGTGACCGTCAGCGCCAGAAGGGCGCTCGGTACTACGACGAGAGATAGCAGGCTGAGGTTCCTCGATGCCCTTCGCCCGTGCCGAATCAGATCACGCGGATCGGCGTGTGTCTCGCGGGTGGCGCCGTCCGCCAGCAGGTTCGTCCAAGTCGCGGCCATGAACAGGTTGAGTGGACCCAACAGTGTCTGCGCGAGGCGTACGCCTCCGATGTACAGCGAATCGCCCAAGCCACCCAGCAGGATCAGCGGAATGGACGCGACGAGTTGGCCGATCAGGAAGTCGGCGAGTACCGAGGAGGCCTGCCGCCAGAACCGTGTCGGTGACAGGTGCGCCGCAACGGCTGGAAGGCGGGCGGCGAGGTAGATGATGTTGCTCAGGTAGGTGATGCTGACGAACAAGAAGAAGACTTCCGGCGCGGTGGTCCACCACAGCACCACCGGTCCCGAAAGCGTCGCCGTCAAACGTAAAGCGTCGCTTCGCGCGACGTTCCAACGCTCATCGAGCGCTGTGCCCCGCATGCGTAGCCATTCGGAGAGGACGGGAAGGGCGTTTGCGGCCGATAGGGCCAGGAGCCAGCCTGGTTGACGGACACCCATGATGACGGCGGCGACAGCGAAACAGACCATGGCGGCGAGCGATCCGCTCAGCGCGACGCCGATGTGGACGTGGGCGTGACGGTTGGTGCGGGTTTCGATCAGCGCAGGCAGGAACAGGAGCGCGCGCACGGCCCCCGCCACGATGAACGTGACCAGGATGTACAACGAGAAGGTGGTGAAGTGCTCGGGTTCCATCGCCGCTGCAGCCATCACCATCGCCAGCGCACCTGCGGCGCTGGCGAACAGCTGGCCGAGCAGCAGTGGCTGTGCAGATATGCGGGTAACGAGACCGTTCACACCAGTCACCTCAGCAACCGCCTCTTCGTTCACCGAACGCACGTGTCGACCGGAGCGTCTCCCGCCAGACGCTCGCTCAACCACTGGGCAAGCCGCGGGCCACCGTCGAGATCCGTCTGGCCCTCCCGCGGTCGGTTGATGAACTCGACGACATCCCCGAGTCCACAGGCCTTCTCGACTGCGGTAGCCACCCACTGGGACCGCACGATCTCATCCCGTTCACCGGTGATCACCAGCATGGGCCCGGTGGCGGGCCGCTGTGGTAACGCGTATGCGGTCAATGCTGCGCGCAATGCCTCCGTAGCCTCGGCGCTGGCTGGCACGCTGTCGTCGATCGTCAACCGCGACATCAGCTTCGGTATCTCGGCCACAAGTGGGCCCGAGCACGCCAGCAACGGATCCCTGTCCCGCTCGAGAACGCCGTGCAGATAGTCGTCCGGATTGAGAGCAGGATTCGTTGCCTGCAAGCCGTATACATACGTCGGAAGCAGCGATTGCTGAGCCTTTGTCAGCCACTTCGACTTCGCGAGGGTCGCCAATGCGGAGAGGTCGACCGCGGGGCGCATGGACGCTGAACCGAGAAGCTCGAGACCGTCCCCGTACTCCTGAGCCATCTCATTGGCCGCCCAGGCGGCTTGGCCACCCTGTTCGACGCCGACCGCGAACCACTTGTCCGAGGTCGTGGGGACGACGTTGCGGGCCGCTCGCACCGAATCGACCATGTTGAAGGCCGCGGTTCTCGGCTCGAGATACGGGTGCCTGCCTGGCATCCCGAGCCCTTCGTAATCGGTCAGCGCGACAACGAATCCCAATTTGATCAGCGATGCCACCACCAGGTCGTATCCCAGCAGGTTCTGGTATCTCGACGGTCCACATTCGTTGCCGATCCCGGTCGTGCCATGGCCGTAGGCGACGATGGGCCAACCGCCGTCGGGTGGCGGACCGGCCGGGACGAACACCGCGCCGGAGACATCGCGCATCGTTCCGTCGACTCCGGATGCCGACCGGTAGACGATCTGGCGCTGGGTGGCTCGCGCCTCGCTCAGCGGCGCCGACGGCGCGTCCACCGGTTCATCGACGATGACGGCCCCGCGCCCGTCGCGAACTTCCTGGGACAACGGCGGCAGCGGCAACGCGGGGCCGGCCGCGGGTCGCTGCGCGGCCGATTCCTGCGAGCAGCCCGTCAGTATCGAAATCAGGACAGCCGAGCACACCGCGGCAGTCGCGGGCAGGGCTCGTGTCATTCGCATCGGGAACTCCCAGTTGCTGAATCAGTTTCTACGAGCATGGATTCGGATCATCTCCCGTCGGCGTGGCTGCCGGCCACCGCATAGGACAGGTCCTGTACGACTGGACCGGAAACGATGGGGTATGGCGACACCAGGCCGGTGATCAAGCGGTTGCCCCGCGTCACGTCGACGCTCACGGTCAGTCCCTGGGGTGGTGGCTGACCGATCGGCGCAACACACGTCGCCACCCCGCTTGGCGCCGCGCAGGTGGTCTTCGTCGGACCGACGGCCACCGTCACGGTAGCCGGAGCGGTCAGGAAGGTCAGCGCTTCGACCGCGTCGCGCGCTGGTGTGCTCCCCGGTCGCAAGTGGGCGAGTTGTGTTTGCGGGCTCGTCGGTGTCGCATCGATCAACTGGGTGCGGTGCGTCAGGAACACGCGATCCTGCGAGATCGCCGGTGCCGAACCGCCCTTGAAGAAGTCGATGTAGTACTCACAGATGTCGAGGAGAGCCCAACCGTGTCTGACCGAGGGAGCGATTCCGCTGTTCTCGGAATAGTCGTTCCACGTGACTATCTGGACCCAGTCTGCAGGTCCGTCGATGGCGATTTGCCACGTATGTCGCAGATTGGTCGTGTTCTCCGCCTCATCGAAGAGCTGCTGCGACGGTCGATAGTCCTGTACCGAAACCGGTTGCATCCACAGTTGACCCAATTCATGAAGCCTCCGAACGGGGTCCAGTGAGAAGCCGTGTACGGGGTTGAACGCGGGATTTCGGCCGCCCCACGTCGACATCCCGTAGGTGATGGGGCTGAAGGCGTTGATTGTCTGGGCGTTGATATCCAGGAACACCGGCACCAGGGCAACGTCTTGTCCGTGGCGGGATTGCATGACGGCGAGGAACTCCCGCCACCAGGACACGGGTCGGTTCTCGGCCTTGTACGGCGAGATGACCAGGCGGCCGTCCGCGAGACGAAGCGCGGCCGGACTGGCTGCCAGCAGCGCGATCTCATCGGCGAGCTGCTGTGGGGTCAGCGTTCCGAGCTGACCGTCCATGTCGGGCATCAACATGACCTTGAAAGCAGGATCGACCGCTTCGGCGGCCCGCAGGAGCAGCGCCGGCACCGGCGCGATCCACTCGTGGCTGTCGTGTGCGGTCAGGATGTCGACGCTGAAACCGTCGATTCCGACCCTTGACGCCTGCCTGACCTCCTCGACGAGATCGGCCTCACGCCAATCGAGTTCGGCCCTGGGCTGCCTCGGCAGCGGCCGATCACGCAACATCCCTCCGTAAGACGCGTAGGCACCGCCCATGCCCGCCGGACTCAGATAACCGGTCGAATAGAAGTCTTCGGCCGGAAACTTGTTGTCGATGGAGATGGGATACGGCGGAAAATAGTGCGCGAAAACCAGTTTCGGCTTATTGGCCGGGCCGGTGACCATTGGTTCGACTGGTCCTGCACTGTAACCGGCCGGCTCGATCAGCAGCGCGGCTGCCGCGTTGAATACCAGGACGAGTGCCGCCACCACGGTAAGACCCCGGAGCCACGAGGGCCGGCGCTCACCCGAGCGGTCGCGCCGCACTGGGGCGACAAGTCGCGATGGACGACTGTGCACGCGGCTATCTCACGTCGGTGAGTACGGCGCCGAGCACGTTTGCACCAAGGCGACGGAGCGTCTGGGCCGCAGCCGACAACTCGTCGCGCTTCGTCTTACCCTGCACGGCGGTCAGAATCACGCCGTCACAGGCCAACGCGATCACGGTGGCGTCATTGGCGGTCTCGAGATCCGGTGAATCGCAGAAGACAAAATCGTGGCTGTTGCCCAGCTCGGCGATCAGCTTCGCCAACCCGTCGGAGGCAAGCACATCACCGGGTGATCGGTGCGTCGAATCGGCGGGCACGAGGTCGATTCCGGTCGTGGGGACGCGGACGAGGACATCATCGAGCATCGTGTTGGCGTCGATCACCGCGGTGAGGCCCAGATCGCAGGAAACACCGAGGTAGCGCGTCAGTCGTGGACTTCTCAGATCAGCGTCGATCAACGCCACGTACCGGTTGATTCCGTCGAGGGCCACCGCGAGGTTGGCGGCTGTCGCCGTGGTCGACATGCTCGATGAGGGCGTCACGAACGCGATCGTCTTCGGCGGTGCGTCCACGCCCACGTAGAGGAGGTTGGTCCGCAGTTCACGGATCGACTCCGCATATGCCGTCTTGGCGTCCGCGTCGGGATCGAGTTTGCGCTTCGACCGCGCCCTATCCTTGGGCAGCGTTCCGAGGATCGGTGTGCCGGTGGCGTTTTCGACCTGCTCTTCTGTGCGGACCCGTCGGTCGAAGATGCGCCTCAGCCAGTTGATGAAAAGGCCGAGAAATAGCCCGACGGCGAGGCCGACGACGGCGTTCAACGCGGTCTTGGGGGCTGTCGGTGACGCCGGCGCCTCGGCCTCCTGGATCACATCGACCGCGGCGACGGGTTCGCTAGATCCCGCCGGGGTCTCCAACCGGGCCACGTACTTCGGGAAGTTCTGCCCGTAGCTGTTTGCGATGTCGGCGGCACGCTGCGCGGAGCCGTCGGTGACGGACAGTTGGAGGAGGACCGTCTTCGGAACCTGAGAAGCGGTGACTTTCGTGGCCAACTCGTCGGGCGTGATGGGCAGCGCGAGGTCGTCGATGACCTTCAGTCCCAGATCCCGGTTTCCCGCCAGTTGGGAATACGTCGCCGACCGCTGCTGCGAGAACAGGTCCCCGTTGTAGGCACCCGACGAGTCGGCGCTCGCCGGCGACCCGAGGAAGAACGTCGTGGTGGCAGTGTAGGACTTCGGCGTGGCCGCGCTCAGGGCAAGGCCTGCGGCGATGCCCAGGACCGCGCACAAAGCAACGGGCCACCAACGCCTTGCGAACTCGTAGCCGTGCATCATTCAAACCCCTTGCCTACTGCCAGTAATCGGTTGTCTTGATCGAGGTGGGCGCGGGATTCGGAGATCAGGATAGTGCCCATGATCCGCGTGTCTCGGGCTCGCAGAAGGTCGACGGCCGCCGACAGGTCCCGAACCTCGGTCACCTTCTCCGTTGCAACCAGGACGACCGAATCCGCCACCTCGGCCAGCAACGCCGGTTCTGCTCGCCGGAGAAGGTCCGGCGCATCGAAGATCACCGCATCGAACGACCCGCGCAGCTCGAAGACGATGCGGCGAAACCTGTCCGATCGCAGAAGATGTGTGAGATCGCGCGGGCCGGGCCCGGCGAGATAGAACAGGTTCGCGATGATCGTCGGCCGCAGCGCGGCCTCCAGGAGTCGTTCTCCCGTGACGACCTCCGCGAGACTACCCGCGTGATGCGCGTCATCCGCCACATAGTGCCGGTAGTCGGCGGCCCCCGTCTCGATCGGAATGAGCGCGGTGCGCAAGCCTCCGAGCGCAAGCGCCGCCGCGAGCGACCCTGCCACCGCGGATGCGCTTTCGGCCGTCGTCGTGTTGGTCACCACGATGACGCGATCGTCGGCGTCCTCCATTTCGAGCGCGAGGTTGCGGTGGAGGCTGCGCCATCTCTTGTCGGAATCCTCCGCCGCGGGGTATTCGTCGCCCGCCACACCCAATACGGGCCGACCGGTGGCTTGTTCGACCATAGCCGCTCCGACCACCGTGGATCTTCTGCGCAGGAATACCGCTACCGTCACCCCTGCCAGGAATCCGGCCGCGGCGCCCAGGATGAGGAAGATGCGAACATCGGGTTCGCTCGGTGCCGAGGGCGTGGCGGCACGTTGGGTGACGACCGGCTCGACGGTCGGGATGATCACGGATGAAGGCATTTCGAGCCGGCGAATGTCACTGGCCAGTTCCGCCGTCACTGCATCCGCGAGGACCCTCGCCTCATCCGGGCGCTCCGATTTGACCGTGATGTCGATGAGGACCGTGTCCGGGCGAGCCACCGCGGATATCGCGTCGGCCAGGTCTTCGGGCCGCCAGTCCAGCCCGAGTTTTCCGATCACGCGGCCGGCCAGGTCCGGGTGCGACGCGAGCTGAACGTAACTGCGGGCGCGCTGCTGCGTGAAGGTGTCGGCCTGGAACGGGCTTGTCTCAGAGGTGGCCAGGCTGCCGGTAGCACTGTATCCCGGGGTGGCCAGGAAGATCTGGGCGGTCGCGGCGTATCTGGGAGTGATCGACAACACGAGAACCATCGCGAGCGAGATGCCGATCAGGGTGCTCACGGTCACCCATACCCAGCTGTCGCGGAGGAAGCTCAGATAGTCGCGCAGTGTCATGAGATTGCCGCTCCGCTCTGTCCGATCCGCCGGTCTTGCAACGACTTTGCGAGCTTCTTGGCTATGAATTCCTGGCCGGTTTGGTTCGGGTGTAGGCCGTCGATCTGCAACATGGTCGATTCGTCGACGCCGTCGTACCAGCCCTCGGCCGCAGGATCGATCAGAAGGCCTCCGTGCCCTTCGACGATGGGGCGAAGCAGTTCTATGCGCACTCCATAGTCGGGGTCCGGGCCGGGCGACAAATAGTAGGGCGCTATCGCGATCAGCCTTGTGGCAGGCCAGATCCGACTGATTTGCTGGAAGTATCGCGCAGTGGCCGAGGCGAGCACCGGCGCGGGCGTCTGGTTGTCGTTGCGGCCCGCGTCGACGATGACGTAATCCGGATCGAACAGCTTCTGATCCGTGGGGAGGCGGTCGATCAACGGGAACGTGTTGGGGGAGTAGTCACGACCGTCGTTGACGAAGCCGGTGCCCGGTTGCGCGTCGACGCCGCAGTTCAGTCCGATCGAGTAACAGGTGATCTGCGGATAGGCGTTACGCCCGACTCCGCCGTATCCGGCGGGGAAATCGTCCCCGACGAAAAGCGCCGATTGGCGCTTCGGCGTCTCCAGTGCCACGGCGCCATAGAGGGGCTCGGGCGTCTGAGTCTCCGACTTGTGGCCGGCGCGGTACAGAAGGACACCGAGAAGCAAACCGCAGATGGTAGCCAGGGCGATCGTCGAGCGCAGCCTCATGTCGAGGCCCTCCTTTGCCACCGGCTCACGAAAACGGCACAGCCCACGATTGCGAAGAGGTACGACATCGCTTGCAGCAGTGAACCTCTCAGAAGGATCATGAGGTAGAAGGGCAGGATGCATGCCAGGATGCCCGGTGCCCGCGCACGCATGAGGTTGTGTTCGATCTGTCTGTCACGCGACTTGACCAGTGCACCCAGACCGAACATGCCGACCACCACGAGCAACCAGCCACCGTTGATATAGAGTTCTGCCCAGATGGGGGAGGACAGGTTCTCGAACTTGTATCCGCGGTTCTGCGCGATGAGTATCCCGGTGTCTTGCGGTTTGTCCGGCCAGAACCGTCTGGGGACCCAGAACAAGACCACGCCCGCGGCCTGCCTGCCGTCGGTGATCCCCTTTCGCTCGACGTAGAGCATGGAGTTGTTGATCTGGGCGATCGCGTCGAAATCCGGTGAGCTGAGGGACTCCAGCGTTGACGTCGTCTTGAACTGGGCGCCTTTGGAGTAGCGGAATGCGTCGGCCAACGGGAAGACCACGATGAGGGCGATCACCCACGCGACCGCGGTGATACGGAACAGTCGTGGTGTGGCGAAGAGTCCGAAGAGTGCAGCGACGGCCAGCGCGGCGCTTCCGAACACGTAACGCGCGTTCGCGATTGGGTTGACTGTGATGGCCAGCGTCAGCCCGACGAATGCGGTCAAGGCGATCAGTGGCCATTCGCGGTTGTTGGTCTGGCGGATGTATTGCACCAGGGCGATGAAGGCCACGAGTGTGCTCATAGCGGTGGCCGCCGATATCAATCCGGCGACAAAACTCTCCGGCCAGGCGGACTGGATGGCGTGCGCGAGGTCTTCGCGGCTCGAGAACAGGTTCCCTACACCGACTTTCGATATGAAGTACAGATCCAGCAGCACCGCGAACGCGGCGAGCAGGACGACCCGGGGAAGGTTGACTCCGTCGGGGATGTACGGAATCGGCAGGAAACCGCGGCGCGACACCGGGAGCGAGAGTCCGATGAGGAAGGCGACGAGGCCGACGATGGTGAGCACCATCGCATCCATTTGCAGCGTCGTATCGATCTGTGGCGCGGTATAGGGGGTACGGCCCGTGCGCAGCTGAACGAGTGGCGCGATTCCGAGGAATACGTAAGTGAACGACCAGAAGGACATTTCGAACAACCGCCGCCGTCCGTCGGCGACGATCCACGCGTATCTGGCGCCCGCGATCGCGATGACCGCGAGCGACAGGAGCCACTCACCGCTGCCGGGGCGTGGGGTGAAGTGAACCAAGGTCGCCGGCAGCACGACCACCATGGCGACACCCACCCACGTGCCCAGTGTCCAGGCGGCGATTGTTCCCGGCCCGGCTACGGAAGCATCGCGTCTGCCGCGAGCCAACGGCTCGGCGTCCAGCGATTCCTTCGCCCGCATTGCGGCCCACCTCACGTGTTTGCCACCCGCCTCTGGAGTGGTAACCAGCGGTGAGTGTAGCAATGATCAGAGCGTGTTCGCGCGTGTTGCTGATCCGGAGGAATCATCCTCTGCGTAAATGCCCAATGTGCGTTACCGTGAGCGGCCGAATAGCCTGATCGACTTGGCGAAGTGGCGTCGAACGCAGACGTAGAGCCTGGTTAAATCGCTGTCGATGGCATACGCTGTGCAAGGCGAGTGGTGATACAGATCCTCAGAGGGCCAGATCGCGGGTGTGGGCCGCCGGCGACGAAAGGGATTCGCGATAATGGCAACTGTGCAGTTTCGGCGAATTTTATTGACATTGCTGTCACTACTTGCCGCGGCGGTAACGGTCCTGGCGTTCGAACATGTCGGTGGCACCCCTGCCTCGGCGCGGGGCGACCGTCCTGAGCGCCTCGCGACGGCCGACCCGCCCACGGTGCTCTTCGTCGGGGACAGCTTCACCGCCGGTGCCGGGGTGCAGAACGTCATCGACGCGTATCCGGCACTGATAGCCAAGAGTGCGCGTTGGGATGTCAAGGTCGACGCTCAGGGCGCGACCGGCTTCATCGCCGATGGCCGGGGCACCGGTAATGGCGATACATCCAAGCTCATCGACAGGTTGCCGAACGACAAGCAGGCTTACCCGGATGTGAATCTCCTGGTAGTCGACGCCGGCCGATGTGACCTGGAGTTTCCGACAGACGACATCGCGGCAGCGATGGCCGAATATCTGCAGCAGGCCCGAATGCAATGGCCTGACGCCGAAATCGTGCAGATTCTTCCTGCGTTCATGACGGCCTCGCCCTATGACGCGTATCCCGACCTCCTGCAGAAGATGAAGTCGAATCTGGATGTGGTCAACGGAACGTTGATCGACCCTTTCGCCGAGGGTTGGTACGCCAATGCCGACGTGGACTCGATGGTTGATTCTGACAACGTCCATCCGAATTGGCTGGGAAGCGCTCATATCGCGGATCGACTGGTCGAGTCCTTTCACGCCAAGGGACTGATTTCCGGGGAATGACCGCGTAGTCGGCTTCGTCGAAACGTCTCTGCAGCGCGACCACTACCCTGGTGTCGCAAAGACATTCGCCTGACGCGATTTCTGGGGGTAATGCAGTGACGGTAAACCGCAGTGAGATGGTGGCGTGAATTTTGCGCCGCCCCCGGATGACTCGGGCTCACCCGTTCGCGACGGTGAACGTCGGTTCGATGCACCGCTGACGGTGACTCCGCGCCAGGTACAGCCGGGATCGCCGATGAGGACGGTGGCCATCGTTGCCGCCGTCATCGGCGTCATCGCTGTCGTCGCAGGACTGATCTTCTGGTTGACGCGGCCACCCCAGGACGATGCCCCGCAGGCCACTCCCACAGAGCCGACGACGGCCGGCACACCTGTGACAACAACGACGACGACAACCCGCACCGAAGACAACGAGCGGCTGCTGCGACAGCTGCCGAAGGGCTACCCCACCGGAGCGTGTGAAGCGACACCGGCGACTGAAGGCGTTCTTTCCAAGGTGAATTGCGCCAAGAACGTCGATCCCGACGGCCCCGAGTCGGCGACGTTCAGTCTCGTCGCCGACCGACCGTCACTGGAGAAGGTTTTCAACGACGCGATCGCGGCCAGGGTGCGGGTCGACTGCCCTGGCAAGATCCAGTCGCCGGGGCCGTGGCGGCGTAACGCCACTCCGGACAAGGTCAGCGGGCAGCTCTACTGCGGATTACTCGACGGTCAGCCGACCGTGGTCTGGACCGACGAGGAAAAGATGACGGTCAGCGCCGTCCGGGCGGGGCCGGCAGGCCCGACCTTTCCACAGCTGTACGCGTGGTGGTCATCGCACTCGTGACGACGCTGACCGTGTCACCTCGTAGACGATCCGGTTACGGCGTCGGCACCGGGGTGTAGGTGGTCGGGGTCTGCACCTGGTCACCCGCGGGCAACGGGGTGCCCTGGCTGCCGGCAGGCTGCGGTACGCCCTCGGTGGTGCCGGCCGGGGCGCCCTGTGCGGGCTGCTGTGCCGGGGCGCCCTGTGCGGGCTGCTGTGCCGGGGCGCCTTCAGCCGGCTCGACCGGGGTGCCGTGGCTGCCCTCCGGAAGTGGGGTGCCCTGGCTGCCCTCGGCGAGCGGCGTCGCCTGGGTGCCCTCGGGCGCCTCGGTGCTCGTTGCGGCGGGAGCGGCGGTCGTACCCTCAGGGGCCTCAGTGACCTGGGCCTCGGCAGCGGCCGGCGAGCTGTCCGTGCCGTACGAGGTCGACGGCGAGGACGTGCTCGTGTTCGATGCGGACTGGGTCCACACCAGCAGGTCCCGTCCGCCGGCGTTGTAAACCACGCTGTCGGGGGAGGCGCCGGTGACGTCGAAGTAGACCTTGCCCGACGTCTCCTGGCCTGGGGCCAACGTCGAGGGGTTCACGCCCTGAGGGGTGGCCACCTCGAACAACGCGCGGTACGTCTGACCGTCAGCGGCCCGGGCGTTCAAATTCGACACGATCGGCGTCGCCGACCCCTGGATAGCCTGATCCGTCGCAGTGGCCTCCCACAGCGTGCCCCGCACGGGGAAGGGGATGACGTCGCTGCTCGGCTTGAGGTTGGTGAGTGTCCAACCCTGGATCACGGCTCCGTCCACCAACTTGCCCTGGGAACCGAGCGCCTGGGTTTGCACAGTCGGGCCCGTCGGCGTCGCCTCGGGCTCGGGCTGGGCCGAAACAATAGGTGCTGCGATGAATCCCGCTGTCGCGGTCGCTGCCAACATGCTGCTGAACTTGGTGATCTTCACGATGTGCTCCTGACTCGTCCGGCAATTGGGATGGTCACCGCAGGAAACTATCAGGCTGTGAATTGTTTGTGTAATCCGGTTCGGTTGCAGCAGTTGGTAATACAGCTCAAACTATTCGCGCACAGCAATACTTTTTTCGTTCGCGTAAAGCCGATAACACGCGTTTTAGGAGTGTCTCGGCGATATCGGCAAACGACACAATTGCGCATCGGCGCCACCGGAGCCTAATCGGAGAAATTCTCCACGGTGGCGCAAAAGGCCGTGCACCCGCGCTCGCCGGTGAATGCGGCGGTTAAGCCGGAATCAACTCCACGCCGGCGAGCGCCACCGCGTCATCACGCTCGGGCGCGGTCACGGTGGCGACAAAGCCATCGCCGTCCTTCCATACGCTGGCCTTGAGCGTCTCCCCGGGGAACACCACCCCGGCGAAGCGGGCACCGTAACTGCCCACCCGCGCGGTGTCGCCGTCGAGCAGGGTGTCGACCATCGCCTTGCACGTCATGCCGTACGTGCACAACCCGTGCAGGATCGGACGCGGGAATCCCGCCGCCGCCGCGAAGTCAGGATCGGAGTGCAGCGGATTGCGGTCGCCGCACATCCGGTACAGCAGCGCCTGCTGGGGCGACGTGGGGATCGCGATCTCGAAGTCGGGCGTGCGCTGCGGGGGCTCCGAAGACCCAGACGGTCCCCGCTCACCACCGAAACCGCCTTCACCGCGTGCGAATATCGAGCGCTTCTGGGTCCACAACGGCGTGCCGTCGGGCGCCGTCACCGTGGTCTCCGACCAGATGACCGCGGCCTTGCCCTTGTCCCAGATGTCGGTGAACCGTGTGACGGCGATGCCTGTGCCCGCCGGCGGTATGGGGCCCGGTACCGACACCGCTTCGCTGGCGTGCAGGACCTTCGAGAGCTCGATGTCGATGCCCGGGAACTTGACCGTCGGCGGCTCCGTCATGTGGAAGCTCTGCGCGACGTTGCCGAACGTCGGTAGCACCTGCGGAGTTTCGTCGGTCAGGTACCGCAGCTCGCGCTTGTCCATCGGGTCGGCGCCCGCGCCCAGCCCGAGGTGGTAGAGCTGGATATCACTGCTGGTCCAGGAGAACTCGGCGGCGGGAAGCTCGGCGCCGAGCGCCTCGTCGAGGTTGATGGGCATGCGTTAACTCTTTCCGGCGATGTGTAGTGCTGCAAGGTAACCGAACGTCATCGCCGGGCCGATGGTCCCGCCCGGGCCGGGGTAGGTATGCCCCATGACCGGCGCGCTGACATTGCCCGCAGCATAGAGGCCATCGATCACCGAGCCGTCGTCGCGCAGGGCGCGACCATGCACGTCGGTGACGACGCCGCCCTTGGTGCCGAGATCGCCGGGCACCATCTTGGCGGCGAAGTACGGCGGGTGGCTGATCTCGCCGAGGTTGGGATTGGGCTTGTTGGTCGGATCGCCGTAGTAGCGGTCGTAGGCGCTCTCGCCGCGCTTGAAGTCCTCGTCGACGCCGGAGCGCGCAAATCCGTTGAAACGCTGGACCGTGGCCTTGAACGCATCCACCGGCAGGCCGGTCTTTTCAGCCAGTTCCTCCAGCGTGGCCGCCGTGACGATCACTCCCGATTCCAGCCACTTCTTCGGAATCCGCTGTCCCGGTTGCAATCCTGCGAAAATGTAACGGTCTCGGTACTGCTGGTCGAACACCAGCCAGGCGGGGATGTTCTCACCGGGACCCGCGCCCTGCCCGTACTGGCCGCCGTACATGTGATGGCAGGCCTCGACGTAGGGCATGGACTCGTTCATGAACCGCTTGCCGGCCATGTTGACGATGATCGACCCCGGCGAGTTGCGTTCCGACAGCGCGAACCACGGCGCACCGACCAGCGGCACGGTCGGACCCCACCAGGCGTCCTCCATGACATCGAGTGTGGCGCCAAGCTTCTCGGCGGCGATGATGCCGTCGCCGGTGTTGGCTTTTGCGCCGACCGTCCACTCGGTGGTGATCGGGGCGCGCTGATACTTCACTCGCATCTGCTCGTTGTGCTCGAAGCCGCCCGAGCCGAGGATGACGCCGCGTCGTGCCCGGATCAGTTCCGGCTCACCGGATTCCGGTGCGCTGGCGTCACGTACGTATATCCCGCGAACGACACCGTCTTCGACGTAGAGGTCGGTCAGCGCCGTGTTCAGCCGCACGGGCACCCCGGCTTCGCGGAGCCCGATCCGCAACGGCGCGATCAGCGCGCGGCCCATGCCGACCAGGTTCTTGCCGGTCGCCTTGGCCCACATCGTGCGCGCGCCCACCTTCAGGCTGCGAAGCACACCGCGCGGGTGGCGTTTGAGCTGGTTGAGCCGCACGTAATCCTGCTGCATGACAACGACGTTCAGTGGAACCTTGCCGTAGGGCGGTTCCAGGCCCGGCAGATCTGACCCGAGCTTCTTCGCGTCGAACGGCTTGGGTTCCACCGAGCGTCCCGTCGCCTTGCCGCCCGGCGTCTCGGGGTAGTAGTCGGAGTAGCCCGGCACCCAGCACAGCTTGAGCGGCGAATGCTCGAGCACGAAGGACAGCATCTCCGGGCCGCGGTCCAGATAGGTGTCGATCTTCTCGGCGGGTACGACGTCGCCGATGATGTTGTGCAGGTAGGTGCGAGCGGCTTCGGGAGTGTCTTTGACGCCGGCGCGCTTGAGGACCTCGTTGTTCGGGATCCACACGCCACCACCTGACCGCGCAGTGGAACCGCCGTAGTGCGGAGCCTTCTCGACGACTACTGTGAAAAGTCCCTGGTGGGCCGCGGTGAGCGCGGCGACCATACCGGCGGCGCCGCTGCCCACCACAACGACGTCGTACTCCTGACCAGTCATGTAGAACACGTTATAGAATTGCCCGGCCGACCCACAACCGCGCCGGTCAACAGAACAAGGGGACTTCATAAGGATGCTCAGTGATCAGGTGCGGCAGAAGCTCGCCGCCGATCTCGCCCAGGCCGAGCGCAGCAAGGTTCCCATTTCACCGTTGACCGACGCCCATCCGGACATCGACGTCGTTGATGCCTATGAGATCCAGCTGATCAACATCCGGCAACGCGTCGCCGAGGGCGCCAAGGTCATCGGCCACAAGGTCGGGCTGTCGTCGAAGGCCATGCAGCAGATGATGAACGTCGATGAACCCGACTACGGGCATCTGCTCGACGACATGGCCGTCCATGAGGACACCCCCGTCAAGTCCGCCGACTACCTCTATCCCCGCGTCGAGGTGGAGGTTGGATTCATCCTGGCCGACGATCTGCCCGGTGAAGGTTGCACCGAGGATGACGTCCTGGCAGCGACGGCCGCCTTCGCACCCGCCATCGAGTTGATCGACACCCGCATCACTGACTGGAAGATCAAACTCTGCGACACCATCGCCGACAACGCGTCCTCGGCGGGTTGGGTGCTGGGCGAGAACCGGGTTTCGCCGAAGGACATAGACATTCAGGCCATCACCGCCACTTTATCCCGCAACGGTGAGGTGGTGGCGAAGGGCCGCAGCGACGCGGTGCTGGGTAATCCGGTGACCGCGGTGGCGTGGCTGGCGCGCAAGGTCGACAGCTTCGGTGTCCGCCTCAAGGCCGGTGACATCGTGTTACCCGGCTCGTGCACCAAGGCGTTCGACGCCACCCCCGGCGCCGATTACGTCGCAGACTTCGCCGGGCTCGGCTCGGTCCATCTGAGTTTCGAATAGGAGCGTCATGCCTAAAGCAAGCGTCGCGATCGTCGGGTCGGGCAACATCAGCACCGATCTGCTGTACAAACTGCTGCGTTCGGAGTGGCTGGAACCGCGCTGGATGATCGGCATCGACCCGGAGAGCGAGGGCCTGGCACGCGCCCGCAAGCTCGGGCTGGAGACCTCACACGAAGGGGTCGACTGGCTGCTGGCCCAAAGCGAGAAACCCGACATGGTCTTCGAGGCCACCAGCGCCTACGTGCACCGCGACGCCGCGCCGAAATACGCCGACGCCGGGATCCGCGCGATCGACCTGACACCCGCGGCCATTGGGCCCGGTGTGATCCCGCCGGCCAACCTGCGCGATCACCTCGACGCGCCGAACGTCAACATGGTCACCTGCGGCGGGCAGGCGACCATTCCGATCGTGTACGCGGTCAGCCGTGCAGTGGAGGTGCCCTACGCCGAGATCGTGGCGTCGGTGTCGTCGGCGTCGGCCGGGCCCGGAACGCGCGCCAACATCGACGAGTTCACCAAGACCACCAGCGCTGGTGTGCAGAACATCGGCGGCGCCCAGCGGGGCAAGGCAATCATCATCCTCAACCCGGCCGAGCCGCCGATGATCATGCGCGACACCATCTTCTGCGCGATTCCCGAGGATGCCGACCACGACGCGATCACGCAGTCGATCAAGGATGTCGTCGCCGAGGTGCAGACCTACGTGCCCGGCTACCGGCTGCTCAACGAACCGCAGTTCGACGAGCCGTCGGTGGTCAACGGTGGTCAGCACGTCGTCACCACGTTCATCGAAGTCGAGGGTGCGGGCGACTACCTGCCGCCCTACGCTGGAAACCTGGACATCATGACCGCCGCGGCGGCCAAGGTCGGCGAGGAAATCGCGAAGGAATCGCTGGCTGTGCAGGCAGGAGGCCAGGCATGAGCACGCAGGAGATCTACTTCAACCCGATCTGGGACGTCCGGATGACGGACACGTCGCTGCGCGACGGCAGCCACCACAAGCGGCACCAGTTCACCAAGGACGAAGTGCACGCGATCGTCGCGGCCCTGGACGCCGCCGGTGTGCCGGTCATCGAGGTGACCCATGGCGACGGTCTCGGCGGGTCGAGCTTCAACTACGGCTTCTCGAAAACCCCCGAGCAGGAGCTGATCAAGCTGGCCGCCGAGACGGCCACCGAATCGAAGATCGCGTTCCTGATGCTGCCGGGCGTGGGGACCAAGGAGGACATCAAGGAGGCGCAGAACAACGGCGGCTCGATCTGCCGGATCGCCACCCACTGCACCGAGGCCGACGTCTCGATCCAGCATTTCGGGCTGGCCCGCGAACTCGGCCTGGAGACCGTCGGCTTCCTGATGATGAGCCACACCATTCCGCCGGAGAAGCTCGCCAAGCAAGCGCGCATCATGGCCGACGCCGGCTGCCAGTGCGTGTACGTGGTCGACTCAGCGGGCGCCCTGGTGCTCGAAGGCGTCCGGGACCGGGTCGCGGCGCTGGTGGCGGAGCTGGGCGACGATGCGCAAGTCGGTTTTCATGGCCACGAGAACCTCGGCCTCGGTGTCGCGAACTCGATCGAGGCCGTGCGCGCGGGCGCCAAGCAGATCGACGGTTCATGCCGCCGGTTCGGCGCTGGCGCGGGTAACGCGCCGGTCGAGGCGCTGATCGGCGTGTTCGACAAGATCGGCGTCAAGACCGGCATCGACTTCTTCGATATCGCCGACGCGGCCGAGGAGGTCGTCGCACCGGCGATGCCGGCCGAGTGCCTGCTGGACCGAAACGCGCTGATCATGGGCTATTCCGGTGTGTACTCGAGCTTCCTCAAGCACGCGATCCGCCAGTCCGAGCGTTACGGCGTGCCGGCGCACCAGCTGTTGCACCGCGCCGGCCAGCGCAAGCTGATCGGCGGCCAGGAGGACCAGCTGATCGACATCGCGCTGGAGATCAAACGCGAACAGGACAGCGCCAAGACCGGTTAGCGACGGCTTGACCTAACCGGCCCGGCTGGGCCGCTTCCTCGCGAGCCACACCGCGATTACGACGGCGGCTACGGCCAGGACCGCGTACTGGTAGCGCGATGTCCAGGTGGACACGGTTTCCCAGTTGTCGCCCAATTGGTAGCCGGCCACCACCAACAGGCTGTTCCATACCGCACTGCCCGCGGCCGTCAGCGCGACGAATCGGACGAACGGCATGCAGTAGATCCCGGCGGGAACCGAGACCAGGCTCCGGACCACAGGGATCATGCGCCCGAACAACACCGCCACCGATCCGTGGCGACGAAACCATGCCTCGCTTTTTGCAAGATCGTCGGCGGAGAAGAACGGAAGCCGCTCGACCAATCGGTGCACCCGGTCACGTCCGAGGCGCGCGCCGACCAGATAGAGCACAACGGCGCCCACCACGGAACCCGCCGTGGTTCCGGCGATGGCTTCCCACAGCGACATCTCACCTTGGGCGGCGGACAGGCCCGCGAGAGGCAGGATGATCTCGCTCGGCAGAGGAGGAAAGACGTTCTCCACGGCGATGACTGCGCCTGCACCGACGCCACCGAGACGGTCCATCAACGACACCGCCCATCCCGCCACACCTCCGACGCTGGGGATGTGCTCGCGAGCACGGTGGCGTCGGCGGTCACGGAGCCGTCCCCTCATTGGCGCGAACGTGGGTTACCCGCACGTCTAACCGCGATTTGGCGTGCGGGTAACCCACGTTCGGCGACTCCTACGACGCGGCGCGGGGGGCGCCGATACCCGGGTCGATCTTCGCCGGCTTACCCGCGGTCGGGGCGATGGGAATGTCGAAGATCGCCGTCGGCAGGTACACCGTCGCGCAGGAGTTCGGGATGTCCACGACGCCCGAGAACCGTCCCTCGATGGGCGCTGCGCCGAGCAACAAATAAGCCTGTTCCGGGCTGTAGCCGAAGTTGGTCAGGTAATCGATCGCGTGTAAGCAGGCCCGCTGGTATGCGAGCTGTGAATCTAGGTACCGCTGTTCGCCGTCGAGGGTGACCGACGTCCCCGTGAACGTCAGCCATTCGGAGTACTGCGGCTGCGTGTTACCCGGCAGGAAGACGGGATGCTCGCGCACGCCGTAGGTCTCCATCCCGCCGGAGATGACGTCGACCCGTAGGTCGATGAACCCGCCCATCTCGATGCCGCCGCAGAACGTGATCTCGCCGTCGCCCTGCGAGAAGTGCAGGTCGCCGACGGACAGCTTGGCGCCGTCGACGAACACCGGATAGAACACCCGGCTGCCCCGCGTCAGGTTCTTGATGTCCATGTTTCCGCCGTTCTCGCGCGGCGGCGCGGTGCGGGCGCCCTCGGCCGCGACCTTGTCGAACGCATCGCCGGTAAGAGTGCCGAGGATGGCGTCATTGGGCTCCGGCGGCAGCGCCAAGGGTGGTTCACGATCCGGGTCGGTCGCGATCAATGCGGCCTCACGTGAGTTCCAGTTGTTGAGCAGTTCGGTCGACGGCGCGGTACCCATCAGCCCGGGATGGGTGATGCCGGTGAACTCGACGCCGGGCACGTGCCGTGAGGTCGCCTTTTCTCCGGAGAAGTCCCAGACCGCCTTGTAGGCATCCGGGAACTGGTCGACCAGGAAGCTACCGCCGTTGCTCTTGGAGAAGATTCCGGTGTACCCCCACCCCTGACCTGCCAGCGGACCGGAATCCTCCTGGGGCAGGGGGCCGACGTCGAGGATGTCCACGATGAGCAGATCGCCCGGACGTACCCCCTCGACGGCGATCGGCCCCGACAGTGCGTGCACCTTGGACATCGGAGCGTCGCGGATGTCCTCGGCGGAGTCGTCGTTGTGGATGTCGCCGTCGAACCACTCCCGGCAGTGCACCCGGAACGAGTCGCCCGGCTTGACCGTCACCGCTGCGGGGATGTCGGGATGCCAGCGGTTGTGACCGACTATCTGCTGGTCGGGGAACTTCTTGGAGGAGTCGAGCGGAAAGATGAGTTCGGGCATGGGATTCCCTTCACGGTCGTGGGAGTTTGCGGTGCAGCGGGTTGGTGCTGACGTTCTGTCGACGGGTCGCAGGCGGTGGAGGCGCCGTGACGACATTGGGGCGATCGGCCGTCGCGCGCGTCGCATCCTGGAGATCCATCGCGACGCCAGTGCGGCCCAGGTGCGGTGACGACATCATCTTGCGAGCCTCACCGCGACATTTCGGGCATTCGACGACGTCCGGACGGCTGTGTATCGAATACGCTTGTTCCGTTGTGCCGCAACCGTATTCGCAGCGGTACCTGTACAAGACCATCGTCATACCCTTCCCGCGAGTGGCGCGCGCGGGCATGGACGGGCGAAGATTCGCGGTTCTACGGGCACGTCAGTCGCATACCCCTAAAGTCTTGATGTAACCCTGCTCACATGTCGGTGCGAAACTGTCGCACCCGCGAGGCACCATGATGCGGTGAGCAACCGCGCGCAGGCCCAGGAGATTCTCGAGCAGCTGGCCGGTCCGCAGGCCGTGCTGCGCGACGACCAGTGGAGTGCGATCGAAGCGCTGGTGGTGCACCGCCGCCGGGCACTCGTGGTGCAGCGCACCGGCTGGGGAAAGTCGGCGGTCTACTTCATCGCCGCCAAGCTGCTGCGCGCCGAGGGGCACGGTCCGACGGTGATCGTGTCGCCGCTGCTGGCGCTGATGCGCAACCAGGTCGCCGCCGCCGAGCGGGCCGGTGTCCACGCGGCAACCATCAACTCGAGCAACGTCGCCGAATGGGCCGAGATCCATCAGCGGGTGCGGAGCGGGGAACTCGACGTGCTGCTGGTCAGCCCGGAGCGGTTGAACAACCCCGACTTTCGCGACGCGGTGCTGCCCGCACTGGCGCACGACGCTGGGCTGGTGGTCGTCGACGAGGCACACTGCGTGTCCGATTGGGGCCACGACTTTCGGCCCGACTACCGGCGGATCCGCACTTTGATCGCCGAACTCGGCGCCGACATCCCGGTGCTGGCAACCACCGCCACCGCCAACGACCGGGTGGTCGACGACGTCGCGGCCCAGTTGGGCGTCGGCGGCGGCGACACTTTGGTGCTGCGGGGCGGACTGGACCGCGAGTCGTTGCGACTGTCGGTCGTCAACGCCGGCAACCCTGCGCAACGCGCGGCTTGGCTTGCTGCACACCTCGATTCGTTGCCCGGCTCCGGGATCGTGTACACGTTGACCGTCGCGCAGACGCACGACTTCGCCGCGTTGCTGCGTGAAGGAGGCCATGCGGTTGCGGCCTACACCGGCTCGACCGAAGCCGCCGAGCGCGAACAACTCGAGGCCGACCTGCTGGCCAACCGGGTCAAGGCGTTGATCGCGACATCGGCGCTCGGTATGGGCTTCGATAAACCCGACCTCGGATTCGTTGTGCACCTCGGCGCACCATCCTCGCCGATCGCGTACTACCAGCAGGTCGGCCGCGCCGGTCGGTCAACGGCCAGCGCCGAGGTCATCCTGTTGCCAGGCCGCGAGGATCAGGATGTCTGGCGGTATTTCTCGTCGGTGGCGTTCCCGTCGGAAGCGATGGTGCGCAATGTGATTCGTGCTCTCGACCCTGAGCGTCCGCAGTCGACGGCCGCGTTGGAGCCGATGGTCGATCTCAATCGGACGCGGTTGGAAATGGTGCTGAAGGTTCTCGACGTCGACGGTGCGGTGCGGCGGGTGAAGGGCGGCTGGATCGGCACGGGTCAGGATTGGGTGTACGACGAGGCTCGTTATCGCAAGCTCGACGAGGCGCGCAGACGCGAGCAGCAGGCGATGCTCGACTATCAAGCGACCGACCGCTGCCGGATGGCATTCCTGCGGGCTCAGCTCGATGACCCCGAACTGACCGAGGGAGAGCGGTGCGGTCGCTGCGACAACTGCACAGGTTCGCGCTATGACGCCACGGTCGATGCCGCCGCCGTGGAGGACACCCGAACGCGGCTCATGCGGCCCGGGATCGAACTGACGTCGCGCAAACAGTGGCCCTCGGGGCTTGGCGTTCTCGGGTTGGACCTCAAGGGCAAGATCTCCGACGGTCCGGAACCCGGTCGAGCGATCGGACGGCTGACCGACCTCGGCTGGGGCGGGCGCCTGCGGAGCCTGCTCGACGAACCGGATGCGGAGGCGTCCGACGACGTGGTGCAGGCCGCTGTGCAGGTGCTGGCGGCGTGGAAGTGGGAGAGTCGCCCGACCGCGGTGTTGGCGCTCGACTCGGACACGCATCCGCTGTTGATCACGTCGCTGGCGCGGGCACTCGCCCGGCTCGGGCGACTCAGCGATCTGGGTGTGCTCCGTTACGCGCCCGGGCGCAGGCCGGTGACCGCCAAGAATTCGGCGTACCGCGTGGCCGCGCTGGACGGTGCGTGGGAAACACCGGAGCTGCCTCGGCTCGACGGTCCAGTGCTGCTCGTTGATGACATCACCGACACGGGGTGGACGCTCACTATGGCCGCGCGGCTGCTGCGAGCTGTTGGTGCGCCGGCCGTCTTGCCGTTCGCGCTGGCCAGCGTGAGCTGATTGCCACCCCGAGTGTTAACAGGTTGATTCCACGTACCCAGCTGCGTGCGATCAACCCCGTAGAGGGCGCTGGGACTTTCCTGGCACCCGAAAAACGCCGTCTGTACTGGCGCTGTTTAGCCCGCCCCTCGGGCCGGTTACGCATTACGGAGCGGCCACCGTGTCGCAGACCAAAGGAGTGATTCGATGAACCTGTCCGCAACGACCGTTCGACGCGGCCTGTACGGAATGTTCGCCGGCGGCCTGCTTGCTTTCGGTTCCGCCGCGATCGTGGCACCGGTTGCCAATGCGCAGCCGGCTCCGGCGCCGACGCAGGACAACACCTGCAGCGTGAGCGCGATTGCCAACACCTCGAGCACGGTGTCGGCATCGACGAGCACCTATCTCGCCTCGAACCCCGAGGCCAACGAGGCGCTGACGGAGATCGCCACGAAGCCGCAGGATCAGGCCACGCAGGACTTCCGCGCCTACTTCGCGCAGAACCCGCAGGTCGAGTCCGAGCTGAAGGCCATCAACCAGCCGGTCGCCCAGATCTCGAGCCAGTGTGGTGTCGAGGTGACACCGACGCCGATCTCGGCCGCGTTGACTGACGCGTAACCCTAACAACCCCTTGTGGCGCCGGCTCCCAGCCGGCGCCACAAGCGTGTTCGAAGTATCGCTACCACTTGTAGATCAGGTTTCGCCGGGCCAGCCCGGCACCGCTTCAACAACACCGAAGGTGCAACAGCCGCCCTGCCGTTGGCAGGGCGGCTGCTGTGTGGAGGCCTGTCACCTCATCGGTAAGCGATGAACACGCCGTTCTCCAGGAAGACGCCGAATGCGTTTGCTTCCGCGTTCCACTCGACCTTGAGCGGCTCAAGATCCGGAAAGTCCGGCCTCAGTTCGACCGGCGGCAGCCAGACGTCGGGGATGTTGAGGCGTGCCGGGTCATCCCAGTGTCCCGGCGGAACGCCATAGAACGGGTTCGGAAGCACGCCTATCGTCGGGTCCTTCTTCACCTGTCCGGGCGGGCCGAACGGGTTGTGCCCGGGCGGGTCGCCCGGCGCCCAATTCGAGATGACCGGCCCGGGCGGATTCGGCGGACCGGGGATTTTCGGCCCCGGGTCTGCCTGCGCGAGCCCGCTACCCAGTGCGAATGCCGATAAGCCCAGCGCACCCGCCATTGCGGTGGTGGCGGCAAACTTCTTGATCTCCACGTTGAACTCCTTGTTCGTGGTGGCGCCGTCGGTGCGGCGTCACATCGACTTGTTGTTCACGCCGCCCCGTCCGATCGTCGGCGGTGCGGCTCGAAGACCCCCTGACGCGATTCGGACTACCCCTGAACCGCTCGGGAAAAACGCATCGCAAAAGATTTTAAGTTTGCTGAGCTAAGTGATGTCGCGACGCTTGACCCCGCCCAGCTGGCCGGTCACCGCGTCGGCCGTAGCCACCGATGCTCGCGCTCGTTCGGTGATCTCGTTGTCGGTCAATGCCTTTCCGATGTGGACCGAGACCACCATGATCTGTCGCTGGTAGTGGTCGTACACCGGTGCCGAGATCACGCTGATGTCATGGCGTTTGCGGCCAGTGTCGTTCTCGTTGCGCAGGTAAACCCGTTCGCCGATATCGGAGACCAGTTCACCGAGCAGCGCGCGCAACTCGTCAGGCAACTGTGCCGACATCCCCGCCATCAACGAATACAGTCGGCGTCCGCCGGGCGTCAGCCGTTCGACCAGGTAACCGTCCGTGCGGCATTCGGCGATCACCCGGTTCAACCGTTCGGTGTCGGTTCGCAACGACACTGTGGGCTCTTTCGCCAACCAGTCGCGCTGCGCCTCCTCGTCCCAGAGCACGAACATCAAGCCGACAGGGGGTGCGAACGGATAGCTCTGGCCGACCTCGACGCCGGCACTGACGCCCGACGGGGATACGAGGTCGAGCACCGTGATGCGGTCGTCGACCACCGCCGACAGGGCTGCCGTGACGCCGAAGCGCGACGACAGCCGACGCAGTTCCTCGCGAGCGGCGGGGCTGACGCGCAACGCCTCTTGGGCCCGATGCCCGAGCGTGATCAGGGACGGGCCCAACCTGTAGGTCTTGTCCCTCGGGTCGCGCACCAGATATCCGGCGTCGGCGAGCGTACTGACCAGCCCGAGGCAGGTCGGCTTGCTCAAGCCGGTGCGCCGAGCCAACTCTGAGACGCCGAACCGCTGGTCGGGATGACCGGCCATGAAGTCGAGGACGCGCACCACGCGCTCGGTGGGCGGCGACGCGCGACCGGGGATTTCGGCTGTGCTCACGCGGCCTAGGCTACTTTCCGTTCCATATTTGGACCATAGCGGTCGGTATATTGACTAGCCTTAGAACGCGTTCTAGTTTCGCAGTGTGTACTCACAGCCGCTGATCGATGCGATCGCCGAAGCCGAGCACCTCGTGTCCACCGCGCCGTTCATCGAATCCGAAGCCGACTTACTCGAAGGTCTGCAGTACCTGGCCGGGTGTGTAGCCGCCTGCACTCACCTGGCGTTCGACTACGACCGCGACCATCCGTTCATGCAGTCCGGGACGGGGCCGTTCACCAAGATGGGCCTCGACAATCCCGACGCGCTGTACTTCGGCACCCGGGTGCAGGCCGGTCACGAATACGTCGTCACGGGTAAGCGGGGCACCACGACCGACCTTGCCTTCCAGCTGCTCGGCGGCGAGTACACCGACGACAACGTTCCGCCCAGCCAAGCCGCCTTCGACGACCGCGAACTCGACATCGCCGAGGACGGGACGTTCGAATGGCGCGTCACCCCCACCAGTCCGTCGCAGTTGGTCATCCGCGAGGTCTACAACGACTGGTCAGCACAGCGCGGCTACGTCAGCATCGCGCGCACCGACACCGCCGGAACCGCCCCGCCACCGCTGACCAAGGCGACCATCGAGAAGCGCTACGCCGTTGCAGGCAAGCAACTGGTCCAGCGGGTCAAGACCTGGCTGCAGTTTCCGCACTGGTTCTACAACAACCTGCCGGTCAACACGATGGTGGCGCCCCGGCTCACACCGGGCGGCCTGGCCACGCAGTACTCGTCGGTCGGTCACTTCGACCTGGCGCCGGATCAGGCCATGGTCATCACACTGCCGGTCAGCGACGCACCGTATCTCGGGTTCCAGCTCGGCAGCCTGTGGTACATCTCGCTCGACTACATCAACCACCAGACATCGCTGAACGGCACTCAGGCACAAGCCGATCCGGACGACAAGATTCGCATCGTCGTATCCGACGCCAACCCCGGCGTCACCAACTGGTGCGAGACGCTCGGCCACCGCCGGGGGTATCTGCAGTTCCGCTGGCAGCGCCTGTCACGTGCGCTGACCGAGGCGGACGGTCCGACGGTCGAGGTCCTCGACGTCGACAGGGTCGCCGACGCGCTGCCGTACTACGACAGCAACAAGATCTCCGACGACGACTGGCGTACCAGGATCGCGTTGCGACAACAGCAGATTCAGAACAGGATGGTGGGCTGACCATGGTCGGGATGCTCGATGGAAAAGTCGTCGTCATCAGCGGCGTCGGACCCGCACTGGGCACGACGCTCGCGCGCCGATGCGCCCAGGAAGGCGCGGACCTCGTGCTGGCCGCCCGCACGGTCGAACGCCTGGAGGACGTCGCCAAGCAGGTCACCGATCTGGGTAGGCGGGCGCTGTCGGTGGGCACCGACATCACCGACGACGCGCAGGTGAACAACCTCGTCGACGAGACGATGAAGGCGTACGGCAAGGTCGACGTGCTCATCAACAACGCGTTTCGGGTGCCGTCGATGAAGCCGTTGGCCAACACCACTTTCGAGCACATGCGTGACGCGATCGAGTTGACCGTCTTCGGTGCGCTGCGGCTGATTCAGGGGTTCACCCCTGCGCTGGCGGCATCCACCGGATCCGTCGTCAACGTGAACTCCATGGTGGTGCGTCACTCGCAGGCCAAGTACGGCGCCTACAAGATGGCCAAGTCGGCGCTGCTGGCGATGTCACAGTCGTTGGCCACCGAACTCGGCGAGCAGGGTATCCGGGTGAATTCCATTCTGCCGGGCTATATCTGGGGCGGGACGTTGGAAAGCTACTTCAACCATCAGGCCGGCAAGTACGGCACCACCGTCGACGAGATCTACAAGGCGACCGCGGCCGCATCCGATCTCAAACGGCTGCCCACCGAGGACGAGGTGGCCTCGGCGATCCTGTTCATGGCCAGCGACCTGTCGAGTGGAATCACCGGCCAGGCGCTGGATGTCAACTGCGGGGAGTACAAGGCGTGACGCGCACGGACGTCGGTACGGTCGAGGATCTGCACGCTTCGGCGACCAAGGCCTGCGGCCTCGACGACTTCGGCAGCGACGACGACAACTACCGCGAGGCCCTCGGGGTGCTGCTCGAGTCCTACCGCCGGGACGCGGATCTCACCGAATTCGGCAGCAAGATGCAACGGTTCTTCGTACGCAACGCGCTGGTCGCCCGCTTGGTGTCAGAAGCGGCGTGGAAGCAGCACCCGCAGCACGTCGACGTCTCGATCGAGAAGCCGATCTTCGTGACGGGCCTGCCCCGCACCGGCACCACCGCGATTCATCGGCTGCTGGCCGCCGACCCCCGCCACCAAGGGCTGGAGTTGTGGCTCGCAGAATTTCCCCAACCTCGGCCACCTCGCGAAACCTGGTCCGACAACCCGGTTTTCGCCCAACTCGACGCCCAGTTCAGCAAGGCCCACGCCGAGAACCCGGACTACACCGGCCTGCATTACATGACCGCCGACGAGGTCGAGGAATGCTGGCAGTTGCTCCGCCAGTCGCTGCATTCGGTGTCCTACGAGACGCTCGCCCACATCCCGACGTATTCGCAGTGGCTGGCCAAACAGGACTGGACGAAGCCCTATCGGCGGCACCGCAAGAACCTTCAGTTGATCGGTCTCAACGAACCCGAGAAGCGGTGGGTCCTGAAGAACCCGAGCCACCTGTTCGCGCTCGACGCGCTGTTCAAGACGTATCCGGACGCGCTGGTCATCCAGTGTCACCGGCCGCCGGAGACGATCATGGCGTCGATGTGCTCGCTGGCCCAGCACACCACCGAGGGCTGGTCGAACACGTTCGTCGGGGAGACGATCGGACGCGATTCGCTGGAGACCTGGTCGCGGGGACTGGAACTGTTCAACGCCGAACGGGCCAAACACGATCCGGCCCAGTTCTACGATCTCGACTACTTCGAGCTGATCAAGGATCCCGTCGGCGCCGTGGCCGACATCTACCGTGCGTTCGGAATCGAGTTCACCGACGCCGCGCGTGACGCGGCGACCGCGACTCACGAAGAGAGCAAGAAGGGCCCACGGGCACCCAAGCACACCTACTCCCTGGCCGATTACGGCCTGACCGACGACGAGGTCAAGGAGCGCTTCAAGGGGCTGTGACTTCGTGCCCGGTTCAAGCGGCGGTGTTGGCCAACTTCTCGATCCGCTCGAGCGCGTCCTCGGCCAGGGACCGCACGTCGTAGCCATTGGCGGGACCGCATGTCGAGATCTCGATCGCGGCGTTGTACGCGGCGACCAGCGCGCTGTCACAAGCCCAGTCGTCACCCTTGAACGACCACAGGAGAATCTCGGGTAAGCCGGAATCGACTGGCGGCAGAAGTTCGAAGAGATATTCGCGTTCGGCCATGCTGGTGACCCGAAAGGTCATGCCCTGGCACGAGTCGATTGTGTGCTTCGCCTGTGCGAGTGCACCTTTGGCGTCGAAATCGGCGCGGTAGACGCCGACCATCTCCTCGACGTACACGTCCAGACCGCCGTTGACCGTCATCCAGTGCCCGCCGTCGTACGCCGCGGGATCATGAGCGACGATGAACGGTGGATCCACCTCACGCGCCACGCCCGCGCAGCCATCGGGGTCGACGGATACGAACAGGTTTCCGTCGCCCTTGGTGACGTCGGGGCTCAGCAGGTCGCCGACCTGTCCGGCGGTGATCGGGGCGACCGGCGGTTCGACCGTCGGCTGGGGGCTGTCAACCACCCGCGTGCAGCCCGCAGCGGTCAGCGCGAACAGGCAGAATGTGACCGCAACGCAGCGCATATCAGAGCACTTTACGACTGCGCGTGTTGAGGAAAGCTAGCCGTCGCCAGGGGAGGGGGCCGACGAGATCTCCTCCAGGCACCCTTCGGCCACAGCGTGTTTGATGCTGTCGGCCAACCGGGGACAGGCCTTGGCGCGGGCGGGGTCGGCGCCCGATTCGCGGATCTCGGTGAAGTACGCACACCGTCGCGATGCCTCGGTGTTCCACTGCACCGACGTGTGAGCCGGCCCCAGCTTTTTGACGTCCACCGAGACGTGGCAGAAGCGGCAGTCGACCGACACCAGGCCCGACCGCAGATAGCGTTCGCGGTCCCGTTGGGTGGCTTCTCGCAGCGCCGCCGCCCGTTCGGCGCCGAAAGAGGGCGCCTTCGAGGTGATTCCGGGTGCCGAACCGCCGTGACCGTGGCCGTGGTCGTCGTCGTGCGCGCCATGCAGCATCAGCATCGCCCGGGCCAGCCGGTCGACATCAGGAACTTCGTCGCGCGGACTCATGACGAGGTCTGCTCGGCTCTTTCCTTCTCGTCCTTCTCTTCGGCCTGACGCTTGAGGTTCTCCTCGACCTCGACATGCCACTTCTCGTTGGCCGCCGTGGTGTCGACCTCGATCTCGAAGCGGTCGGTCATGTCCGGGGTGACGTCGGCGACGTCGACGTAGAACTGCTGATACCACCGACGCATCTGGTACACCGCACCGTCCTCCTCGACGAGGAGCGGATTGTCGATGCGCGTCTTGTGCTTCCAGATCTCCACGTCCTGAAGGAAGCCCTTGCTGACACCCTCGGTGAACGTATTGGCCAGCTTCTCGGTCATCTTCTCGTCCAGGCCCTTGGGCTTCTCGACGATGACGCCCCACTGCAACATGAAGGAGTTCTGCGTGACGGGGTAGTGGCAGTTGATCAGGATCGACTCGGCCTTGTATCCGCCGTAGTTGTTGTGCAGCCAGTTGATCATGAACGACGGGCCGAAATACGACGCTTCCGAGTCGAGGTGCGCCTCACCGTAGGTGGTGCCCATGTCGTTGATGTCAGGCCGGCCCACGTTGTGCAGGTACTGCGACGCGATATGGCCCTCGAAGACGTTCTTGAAGTACGTCGGCAAGCCGTAGTGGATGTAGAAGAAGTGCGCCATGTCGGTGACGTTGTCGATGATCTCCCGGCAGTTGGCGTTCTCGATCAGGATCGAGTTCCACTTCCAGTCGGTCCACTCGTCGCTTTCGACCTCCGGGATGTCGGGGATCCGGACCTCAGGCTGGGGCGGATTGCCCTCGTGGTCGTGCCAGACGAACAGGAGCCCGCCGCGAACGTCGGTCTCCCAAGCCCGAGTGCGGGCCAGCCGCGGTGTGCGCTTGGCGTAGGGCACCAGCTTGCATTTGCCGTCCCCGCCCCAGCGCCAGTCGTGGAACGGGCAGGCCACCTCGTCGCCCTTGATTGTGCCCTGGGAGAGGTTTCCGCCCATGTGGCGGCAGTAGCCGTCGAGCACCTTCACATCGCCGTGCGAATCGGCGAAGACCACCAGCATGGTGCCGAAGATCTCGATGCCGTGCGGCTTGCCGTCCAGGTAGTTCTTCACCGGGCCGAGGCAGTGCCAACCCCGGGCGTACCGGTCGGGCAGGGCGCCGGTGTCGATCTCACGAATTCCCGCGCTGTTGGTAGTCACGGTGGGCCTCCCGGTTCTGTGTCTCTAACTAGAACACGTTACAGTTTTTCCCGCTCCACACGCAATCTATGCAGGTAATCCGCCCCCTCATGAAGCGCTCATTGCCACTCAACTAGGGGTATAACCAAACGATGCCGTTGTACTCCTTCGAGGGGCGCGCACCGACGATCGATCCGGACGCGTTCATCGCGCCGACGGCCACGCTGGTCGGTGACGTGCACGTCGAGGCGGGCGCCTCGGTCTGGTTCAACGCGGTCCTGCGGGCCGACTTCGCTCCGATCGTGGTCCGCGAGGGCGCCAACGTGCAGGACTGCTGCATCCTGCACGCCCCGCCCGGCATCCCTGTGGACATCGGACCCGGCGCCACGGTCGCACACGCGTGCGTCGTGCACGGTGCGCACATCGGCGCGGAGGCGGTGCTCGCCAATCACTGCACGGTGCTCGACGGCGCGGTCGTCGGCGCGCGCACCATGATCGCGGCCCACTCGCTCGTCGTCGGCGGCACGAAGATCCCCGACGAGGTGCTGGTGACAGGGGCGCCCGCGAAGGTGCGCGGCCCGATCGCAGGAACCGGCGCGGAGATGTGGGTGAACACCAATCCCGGTGCGTACCAGGAGTTGGCTCGCCGGTACTCGACGGGTCTGCACGCCGTCGAGGAGTGACTACCGCGGCTCCGGCAGGCCGGTGCGCAGTGCGATGTCCTGCATCCTGCCGACGTTGATCACGAATTCGTCGGTGGTGGCGTCGCCGAGTGCGCTCTGAAATTCCAGTCGCACCAGCGCCGGACCCCGCGTGAACAGCAGCATCGTTACTGCCTTGCTGCGGTCGACCGACTCGCCGACGGCGATGATGCCGTCTGCGCCCACCGGAGCCGGTCGCGGTGTCGCGTCGGCGACCACCTGGTTGAGCTGGGGTATGGCCTCGCGCAGTGTTCGGGTCGCGGTTTCGGCATCCGGGTAGATCACGACCGTGTTGGCGATCGCACGCGTGTCGTCCTGGTTGACGAAAAGGGCGCTCGCGCCGGGCAGACCGCCGGGGGCCGGGTTCGTCGACTGGACGGTGAAGGTGTCCTCGTCGTCGCTGAGATCGGACGCCTGTAGCAAAAGGCGGCTGTAGTCGACGGTCGTGTCCGGCTTGTCGGTGCCGCTGGTCGTGGGGGCGTCAGGCGCCGGAGAGTCGGCTGGCGACGTGGTCGAGGTCGGGGTGCCCGTGTCCGGACCTGTGGCAGCCGGGTCGCAGCCGACGGCGGCAGCGCAGATCAGCGCCGCCGTGGCGGCCGCAGACATCGACTTCAGACGGGTAAGACGGCGGTTCTCAGGCAATGCGATCGGACTTCGTGCTCGAGAGTCGGGACAGAGATCAATAACTCAACGTACCGACCTGACCATCGACGCTGGTTACGCGTACTGCGGGCGGTACGGTGGCGCCATGACCATCGGCCAAGTTGCCCAACTGTGGCGCCACCCGGTCAAGTCGCTGGGCGGGGTCAAGGTGGACGAGACCCATATCGGTCCGCGCGGAGTGCTCGGCGACCGGCTGTGGGCGGTTCGTGACCTCGAACGCGACATCACGGCTTCGGCGCGACGCATTCCGCTGCTGCTGACCGCAACGGCTCGCTACGCCGACCCGCTGCCACCGGACGCGGGCCCCGGAAACGTGCCCGAGGTGGAGATCACCTTCCCCGACGGCACTGTTCTGTCGAGCCGCGACCCCGCGGTGCACACCAAGCTCTCCGAACTGGTGGACCGCGACGTCCGGCTCACCGCGCTGCCGCCCGCCGAGGACACGAGCCTGCACCGCATGCGGCTGCACAACCGGAAGGACGCCGTGGCCTCGGCCCAGTTACGCGCCGACTTCGGGGTCAACGAGGGCGAGAAGCTTCCCGACCTGGCGAAGTTCCCAATGGGCGAGCTGTTGAAGCTCGGCCGCTATTCGACGCCGCCCGGCATGTTCGTCGATCTCGCTCCGGTGCACATCCTGACCGCCACCAGCGTGGCTGCCATCGCTGACGAGATCGGTGACGACGTCGACGTGCGGCGGTTCCGGCCCAATGTGCTGATAACGCTCGACGACCCGGAAGGGGACCTCCCCGAATCGAGCTGGGTGGGCGCCGAAGCCAGGATCGGTGATGTGGGCCTCGACGTCATCTCGCAGACCGTTCGCTGCGTCGTGCCCAGCCGAGCGCAGCCGGGACTCGAGGTGGACCGCAGGATCACCCGCGCCGTGGCCGGCCGCGCCCAGCGGTGCCTCGGTGTCTACTGCACGGTCCCGCGGCCCGGCATGGTTCGGGTGGGCGACGCCGTCGACGTCCGGACGGTCTCCCCGTCACGTCCGAGGAAGCTGCTCGACGAAACCACGATGAGGGCCAAGCGCTTCACGCTCGGTCTGGCCACCGCAGCCGCCGACCGGATCTTCCGTTAGAGCTTGCGCGCGCTGGCGGTGGCGCGGTCCAGCTCCCAATAGGCGCGCAGCGCGACCAGTTTGCCCTCGTCGTCGACGCGGTAGGTGAACACGCCCTCGGCCGTCACCTCGTAGCCCGCGGACTGGATCACGATGCGCCCGACGTTGGCTTCCTCGTTGCCGCACTGGAACGTCTCGACAAAGTCGAAACGCAACTCGCTGGGCGCGATCGCCTTATCGTAGAACGCGGCGATGGCTTCCTTGCCGCGGTGGCCTTGGCCCTCCGGGTCGAAATGCGACGGTCCGATCGGGTCCTCGACAACGGCGTCCTCGGCGAAGTTGTCCAGCCATGCCTGCTTGTCGTGGGCGATCGCCGCCTCGCGGGATCGCTTGCCCGCCAGGTGGACCGGTGCGTCGGGGTTGGTGACGGTCACTGCTGCCAGCCCGAGTGGATGTAGGTGTCGGCGAAGCGCTTCATCGAATCCTGTTTGTCCTTGAGCGGTGCGTCGAAGCCCAATCCTTCGAACACCCAGGGCATCACGATGTTGTCGGTGACGCCGGATTCGGCGAGTTCACGGTGGCCGTCGACGCCGAACTTGTCGATGCACACCGCTTGAAACTCGAACGGTGCGTCGGCGCGGCCGTATTCGGCAAGCAGCGCCTTGAGCTTGGCGATCGTCTCGGCCAGCTGCTCACCGGTCATCATCGCGCTGGTCCACCCGTCGCCGACACGCGCCGCGCGCTTGAGCGCGACGTCGGTGTGGCCGCCGACGTAGAACGGGACCGCTGCGGTGGGCGCCGGGCTCATCTGCAGCTTGTCGAAGTCGTAGAACTCGCCGTGGAACTCGACCATGCCGCCGGCCAGCACGAGTTTGATGACCTCGATCATCTCGTCGACCCGCTTGCCGCGCTTGGCGTACGGCTGGCCGCACCACTCGAACTCCTCAGGTGCCCAACCGATCCCAACACCGAACCCGAACCGGTTGTTCGTCAGGTTGGCCACCGACCCGACCTGGCGGGCGAGTAGCAGCGGGTTGCGTGAGCCCAACTTCATCACGTTGGTGTAGAAGCGCAGCGTCGACGTCACCGCACCCATCGCGCCGGCGGCGATCAGCGGGTCCACCCACGGGGTGTTCTCGTCCCACATCCGCGAGCCATCCGGGGTGTAGGGGTAGTCCGCCGATTGCTTCTCCATATAGAAGATGGAGTCCGGCAACGCGATCGAGGTGAAGCCAACCTCCTCGGCGGTCCTGGCGATGTCGACGAGCTGATCGATCGGGCACATCGGCACCGCGCACGTGTACTGCATCCGGGTCACGGTCACGCTGCCGGCTTGTCGCTGGAAACCACCCACATCGAGTAGTACTGCGATCCGCCGCCGTAGGCGTGACCGAGCGCCTTGCGGGCGCCCTCGACCTGGTGCTCACCGGCCTTGCCCATCACCTGGATCGCCGCCTCGGCGAACCGGATCATGCCCGACGCGCCAATGGGATTGGAGGACAGCACACCGCCAGAGGCGTTGAGCGGGATGCGTCCGCCGATCGCGGTCTCCCCGGCCTCGGTCAGCTTCCAGCCCTCTCCCTCCGCTGCGAAGCCGAGGTTCTCGAGCCACATCGGCTCGAACCAGGAGAAAGGCACATAGATCTCGGCGACGTCGATCTCGTCGATCGGGCTCGTGATGCCCGCGGATTCCCACAACGCCTTGGCCGCGTCGCGGCCCGCTTGCGGATTGACCTGATCGCGACCCGAGTACGCCAGTGGTTCGGTGCGAAGCGCGGTCGCGTGGATCCAGGCGACCGGGTTGCCGTCGGCCAGACGCTGGTCGGCAATCTCCTCATTGCCGATCACCAGTGCGCAGGCGCCGTCGGAGGACGGGCACGTCTCGTCGAATCGGATGGGGTCCCACAGCATCTGCGATGACATCACCTTCTCCAGCGTGATGTCGGGCTGATGCAGATGGGCCAACGGGTTCTTGGCGCCGTTGAGCCGGTCCTTGACCGCGACCATCGCACCGATGTGGTTAGGTGCGCCGGAGCGGCGGATGTAGGCGCGCACGTGTGGGGCGAAGTAACCGCCTGCGCCCGCGCCGACGGGTTTGGTGAACGGCACCGGAATGCTCAACGCCCACATGGCGTTCGACTCGGACTGCTTCTCCCACGCCATCGCCAGCACGCGCCGGTATTTGCCGGACTGCACGAGGCTGGCGGCCACCACCGCGGTCGAACCGCCCACCGAACCGGCGGTGTGCACGCGGATCAACGGCTTGTTCGTCGCACCGACGGCATCGGCCATGAACAGTTCGGGCATCATCACGCCCTCGAAGAAGTCCGGCGCCTTGCCGACCACCACCGCGTCGATGTCGTCCATCGTCGCGCCCGCGTCGGCCAGCGCCTTGTCGATGGCTTCGCGCACCAGGCCGTTCATCGACACGTCCTGGCGCTTGGCGACGTATTTCGTCTGTCCGGTGCCCAGTACCGCAGCCAGTTGCTTGCTCATGACCGTCCTTCCAGGACCGCGACCAGATTCTGTTGCAGCGCAGGCCCGCTCGTGGCATGCGCCAACACCCGCTGCGCGGAGCCGGTGAAGATGTGTTGTGCGGCGAACCCGATGCGCTCGAGGCCCGCGGAGAACATCGGGTTGGCGGACAACGCTCCACCCGACGGGTTGACCTTCGTCTTGCCGCCCAAGCCGATCGCCTCGGTGAGGATCAGGTGCTGGTGGCTGAACGGCGCGTAGATCTCGGCCACTTCGATGGATCCCGCGTCACCGCCGGTGGCTGCCTGTGCGGACGCTGCCGTCGACGGCGAGGTGGTCAGATCACGGGCGCCCAGTATTGGCGTCTCGATGCGATGTTCGATCCCGGTGATCCACGCGGGGTTCTCACGGAGCTCACGTGCCCGGTCACCGGCGGCGAGCACGATCGCCGACGCGCCGTCGGTGATCGGCGCGATGTCGTGGCGGCGCAACGGATCCGCGAAGTACGGACGTTCCAGGAGTTCATCGATCGATTTGGCCGGCTTCTCGCTGTCGGTGCGGCCGGCGGCCGTCATCGCGTCCAGCGCCACCTGCGCCATCTGCTCGGCGGTCCACTTGCCGGCGTCCAGTCCGAACCGCGCCTGCAGGCCGGCCATCGACACCGCGTCCGGCCACAGCGGGGCCACGCTGTACGGGTCGGTCTGCAGCGCCAGCACCCGGCGCAGCACACCCGCGCTGGACTTGCCGAAGCCGTACACCAGCGCGGTGTCCACCTCACCGGTGAGGATCTTGATGTAGGCCTCATAGAGCGCCCACGCCGCGTCCATCTCGACGTGCGACTCGTTGATCGGCGGCACCGCACCGATCGAGTCGATCGCGGAGATGAATGAGAAAGCCCGGCCCGCAAGATAATCCGACGAACCCGAGCACCAGAACCCGATATCGGTCTGCTTCAGGCCGAGCTCGTCGTAGAGCTGATGGAAGCACGGCATCAGCATTTCGACGCCGTTGGTGGTCCCGTCGGTGCGCCGTACATGTGGTGCGTGCGCGAAGCCGACGACCGCTACCCCGTTGTCCGAAGTCATGAAATGAAAGCCCCTTTACAGGTGGTGCTTGTAGGAGTCGTAGTCGGCGTCGGGCTCACCCGTCGGCCGGAAGTGGTCGATGTTGTCGATGCCCAGGCCCCACTCCTCGCGCGGTTTCCAGACCGCTTCCACGCGCATGCCCATCCGGACCTCCGACGCCTCGATCTCGGTCACCAAGTGCAGGAAGGGAATGTCGGCGCCGTCGAGCAGCACGTAGGCGGCGACGTAGGGCGGTTTGATGCGCTGCCCGGCGAACGGGATGTTGATCACGGCGAACGTGGTGACGGTGCCCTTGTCCGAGAGTTCGAGGAACTCGTCGAGCGCGAGACCGGTGGCGGGGTCGGCCTCTCTGGGTGGGAAGTACACCTTGCCTGGCTTGCCGTCACGGCCGTGCTTCGAGCGCGCCCCGAGCAGCTTGCCCTCCTCGAGCGCCCGCAGGAATGTGCTTTCGGGCAACGATGCGGTGTGCTGGATCTCGATCGACGACGGCGACACCTGCACCGTCACCGGGTCGCGGTCGTCGGGCTGACCCTCCGGTTCCGCCTCGTCGCCGAGGGCGAAGTACGCGATGTCGGTGATGGCGCCGACGGGTTGGTCGACCCAGTGCGCGTGCACCCGCGCGCCGGTGCTGATCGCGTCGGACGACTCGGCATCGACCGCGTGCAGCAACGGGGTGTCGGCGCCGTCCAGTTTGATCAGGGCCCACGCGAACGGCCGGTCGAGAGGCTGACCCTGGAGCGGGGCCGGCTGCCAGGTCCACGAAACCACGGTCCCGACACCGGCCACCGGTACGATTTCCGTCAATCGCTCGTAGGTCACGGGATCGAACTCGGCAGGCGGCACGTGCACCCGCCCATCCGAACCGCGCACTCCGACGATGCGTCGCTCGCGCAGGGCGGTGAAGAACTGGGACAGGAGTGGTCCGACTGAACGGGTGTAGTCGAATGAGAGCTTCAGCGGCGCGGAAAGCGGCCGCTCATGCGGATCGATCTGCACCGGGCTGCTTTGGCTGGTGGTCACGGCATCGAGTAGAACAGGTTCTAACAATGGTTTCAAGACACCGTTATGAGGTCTGCAAATGAAGCTCGGACTGCAATTGGGGTATTGGGGCGCGCAACCGCCTGAGAACCACGCCGAACTGGTCGCCGCCGCCGAGGAGGCCGGCTTCGACACGGTGTTCACCGCCGAAGCCTGGGGCTCGGACGCCTACACACCGCTGGCGTGGTGGGGCCGCGAGACCAAGCGCATGCGGTTGGGCACGTCGGTCATCCAGTTGTCGGCGCGCACTCCGACCGCGTGCGCGATGGCGGCGCTGACGCTCGACCACCTCTCGGGCGGACGGCACATCCTGGGGCTCGGGGTGTCTGGACCGCAGGTCGTCGAGGGTTGGTACGGCCAGCGCTTCCCGAAGCCGTTGGCGCGCACCCGTGAGTACGTCGACATCCTGCGTCAGGTGTGGGCTCGCGAAGCGCCAGTGCGCAGCGACGGCCCGCACTATCCGCTGCCGTTGAGCGGTGAGGGCACGACGGGTCTTGGCAAGAACCTCAAACCGATCACCCATCCGCTGCGTGCCGACATTCCGGTGATGCTGGGCGCCGAAGGGCCGAAGAACGTCGCACTGGCCGCGGAGATCTGCGATGGCTGGCTGCCGATCTTTTACTCACCGCGCATCGCCGACATGTACAACGAGTGGCTCGACGAGGGCTTCGCCCGCCCCGGCGCGCGCCGCAGCCGCGAGGACTTCGAGATCTGCGCGACGGCGCAGGTGGTCGTCACCGATGACCGCGCCGAGATCATGGAACTGATGAAGCCGCATCTGGCGCTTTACATGGGCGGGATGGGCGCCGAGGACACCAACTTCCACGCCGACGTCTACCGCCGGATGGGTTATGCGGAGGTCGTCGAGGACGTGACCAAGCTGTTCCGCAGCGGACAAAATGACGGCAAAGAGCGAGCGGCCAAGATCATCCCCGACGAGTTGGTCGACGACTCGGCGATCGTCGGCGACCTCGGTTATGTGCAGGAACAGATCAAGGCGTGGGAGGCGGCGGGCGTGACGATGATGGTCGTCGGCGCGCGTTCGCCCGAGCAGATTCGGGATCTCGCCGCGCTTGTGTAGACCTCGAGTAGACACTTCCTTGCTAGTTGTCTACCCGGCGTTCTAGATTGACGCGATGACCCAGCACACCATCGCAGGCACGGTGCTCACCATGCCGGTGAAAATCCGCAAGGCGCATCAGCACATGGCGATGTTTTCGGTGGACGCCGACGCCGCTCAACAATTGATCGACTACAGCGGTCTGAAGGTCTGCCGGTTCCTGCCGGGCCGAGCGATCGCGGTGCTGATGCTGATGCGCTACGAGGATGGCGACCTCGGCCAGTACTACGAGTACGGCACCAACGTGATGGTGAACCCGCCGGGTTCGGATGCGACGGGTCCGCGGGCTCTGCAGTCCGCGGGTGCGTTCATTCACCACCTGCCGGTCGATCAGGCGTTCACGCTGGAGGCGGGAACAAAGATTTGGGGTTATCCGAAGGTGATGTCGGAGTTCACGATTCGTGACGGGCACACGTACTCGTTCGACGTCACCATCGACGGCCAGTTCGCGGTCGGCATGGATTTCCGTCCCGGCCTACCGGTTCCGGGCAAGTTCACCGCCAAGCCGCAGGCCCACCCCACGTACTCCTGTCGCGACGGTGTGGTGCGCCGGACCGTCGGCGAGATGAAGCTGAGCGACGTGCGCTACCGGCCGGGCGGAGCCAGGGTCCGGCTCGGCGAACATCCCTATGCGAAGGAACTGGCCTCGCTAGGCTTCCCCAAACGCGCTTTGTTCTCCGGTTCGGCTGGGAACGTGGAGATGTCGTTCGCGGATGCAGAGGAGCTTCGATCGTGACCGTTACGGCGCCGCAGACCAAACCCGATGTCGACCTGACCGACGGCGCCTTCTACGCCGGCGACTCGCGGTCGGTCTACAAGTGGATGCGCGAGAACGAACCGGTGTTCCGTGACCGCAACGGATTGGCAGCGGCCGCAACGTATGCCGCCGTGATCGAGGCCGAGCGCAACCCGGAACTGTTCTCCAACGCCGGTGGCATCCGACCCGACCAACCGGGCGTCGAGATGATGATCGAGATGGACGACCCGCAGCATCTGCTGCGCCGCAAGCTCGTCAACTCCGGGTTCACGCGTAAGCGAGTGAAAGACCTGGAGGGCTCGATCGAGAACCTGTGCGACACGCTGATCGACAACGTGTGCGAGCGCGGCGAATGCGACTTCGTCTGGGACATCGCCGCGCCGCTGCCGATGGCCGTCATCGGCGACATGCTCGGGGTCCGTCCCGAGGAGCGCGAGATGTTCCTCAAGTGGTCCGACGACCTGGTGGGTGCCCTCAGCAGCACCGCGGACCCGGAGGAATTCCAGGTCACCATGGACGCCTTCGCGGCCTACAGCGAATACATGATGGGCATGATCGCGGCCCGCAAGGAGACCCCGACCGACGATCTGGTCAGCGTGTTGGTGCACGCCGAGGTCGAGGGCAGCAAGCTCGAGGACCATCAGATCGTCACCGAGGTGCTGCTGCTGTTGATCGGCGGTGACGAGACCACGCGGCACACCCTGTCCGGTGGCACGCGGCAGTTGCTGTTGCACCCCGAGCAGCATCGGCGCCTCGCGGGCGATCTGTCGTTGCTGCCCAACGCGATCGAGGAGATGCTGCGCTGGACGGCGCCGGTGAAGAACATGGCGCGGACCGTCACCGCTGACACCGAGTTCCACGGAACGGCCCTCAAAGAGGGCGAGAAAATGATCCTGCTGTTCGAGTCGGCCAACTTCGACGAGGCGGTTTTCGAGCGTCCCGAGTCTTTCGATATCGAGCGCTATCCGAACAACCACTTGGCGTTCGGCTTCGGCACGCACTTCTGCCTGGGCAACCAGCTCGCGCGACTCGAGCTGTCGGTCATGCAGACCAAACTGCTGCAGCGACTGCCCGATCTGAGACTGGCCTCCGGCGACGAGTTGCCCTTGCGGCCCGCCAATTTCGTGAGTGGTCTGGAGAAGATGCCGGTGGCGTTCACGCCGACGGCGAAGGTGCTCTAATCCCATTGCGCCGATTGTGAAACGAGCGACGGAAATCCGACCGAAACCGTCGCAGGTTTCACGAACGAGCGAGGGCGCGGGGGGCGCTGCGGTCCTACTTCATCTGGAAGTTCGGGGCGCGCTTCTCCTTGAACGCCCGCGGGCCCTCCTTGGCGTCCTCGCTCAAGAACACCGGGATGCCGTTGGCGGTGTCGGGCTTGAACGCCTCGTTCTCGTGCATGCCCTCGGTCTCGCGGATGGTTTTCAGGATCGCCTGCACGGCCAGCGGCCCGTTGTTGTTGATCACCTCGGCGATCTCCAGCGCCTTGTCCAGCGCGGAGCCGTCGGGCACCACATAGCCGATCAGCCCGTACTCCTTGGCCTCGGCGGCGGTGATGTGCCTGCCCGTCAACAGCAGATCACACGCGATGGTGTACGGAATCTGGCGCACCAGGCGCACCGCCGATCCGCCCATCGGATACAGGCTCCACTTCGCCTCGGAGATGCCGAACTTGGCGCTCTCGCCCGCGATGCGGATGTCGGTGCCCTGCAGGATCTCGGTGCCGCCCGCGATGGCCGGGCCCTCGACGGCGGCGATCAGCGGTTTGGTCAGTCGGCGGCCCTTCAGCAGCGCGTCGATGCGCGACGGGTCGTAGCTGCCGTCGGAGAACGAGTCGCCGGGCGGCTTGGCCGTGGCCGCCTTGAGGTCCATACCCGCGCAGAAGTAGCCGCCGGCGCCGGTCAGGATGCAGGTGCGGATCTCGGGATCGTTGTCGACGCGGTCCCAGGCGTCCACCATGATCGAGAGCATCTCGGTCGAGAGCGCATTGCGTGCCTCGGGCCGGTTCAGCGTCAGGATCAGGGTGTGTCCGCGCTGCTCAATGAGGGCGTCGGGGCCCTTCTGGGGATCACTCACGAGGGTTCGCCTTCCAGCGTCGATGCCACAGACTTGTCTGGAAATGTAACACGTTCTAGTTTAGGTCTCGTGGCCCTGAACATTGCCGATCTCGCCGAGCACGCCATCGACGCCGTGCCAGACCGTGTCGCCCTCATCTGCGGCGACGACCAGTTGACGTACGCCCAGTTGGAGGAGCAGGCCAACCGGTTGGCCCACTACCTCATCGACCAGGGCGTCAAGAAGGACGACAAGGTCGGCCTGTACTGCCGCAACCGCAACGAGATCGTCGTTGCGATGCTGGGCATCGTCAAGGCCGGCGCCATCCTGGTCAACGTCAACTTCCGCTACGTCGAGGGCGAGCTGAAGTACCTGTTCGAGAACTCCGACATGGTCGCGCTGGTACACGAGCGCCGCTACGCCGACCGCGTCGCGAACGTGCTTCCCGAGACGCCTGCCGTGAAGACCGTCCTGGTGGTGGAGGACGGCAGCGATGACGACTTCGAGCGTTACGGCGGCGTCGAGTTCTACTCCGCTCTCGGACAGAGTTCGCCCGAGCGTGATTTCGGTCCGCGCAGCGAGGACGACATCTATCTGCTCTACACCGGCGGCACCACCGGTTTCCCCAAGGGCGTGATGTGGCGTCATGAGGACATCTACCGGGTGTTGTTCGGCGGCACCGACTTCGCCACCGGCGAGTTCGTCAAGGACGAGTACGACCTGGCGAAGGCGGCCGCAGAGAACCCGCCGATGATCCGCTACCCGATTCCGCCGATGATCCACGGCGCCACCCAATCGGCGACCTGGATGTCGTTGTTCTCCGGTCAAACCACGGTGCTGGCACCGGAATTCGACGCCGACGAGGTCTGGCAGACCATCGAGAAGCACAAGGTGAACCTGCTGTTCTTCACCGGCGATGCGATGGCCCGCCCGCTGCTCGACGCGCTGACCAAACTGCACGACGCCGGTCGGGAGCCCGACCTGTCGGCGTTGTTCCTGCTCGCGAGCACAGCCGCACTGTTCTCCACCAGCATCAAGGAGAAGTTCCTCGAACTGCTGCCCAACCGGGTGATCACCGATTCGATCGGATCCTCGGAGACCGGCTTCGGCGGCACCAGCATCGTGGCCAAGGGGCAGTCGCACACCGGCGGGCCGCGGGTCACGATCGACCACCGCACCGTCGTCCTCGATGAGGACGGCAACGAGGTCAAGCCGGGATCGGGTGTGCGCGGGTTGATCGCGAAGAAGGGCAACATCCCGGTCGGGTACTACAAGGACGAGAAGAAGACGGCGGAAACGTTCAAGACGTTCAACGGGATTCGCTACGCCATCCCGGGTGACTACGCCGAGGTCGAGGCCGACGGCACCGTCACGATGCTCGGGCGAGGCTCGCAGTCGATCAACAGCGGCGGCGAGAAGATCTACCCCGAAGAGGTCGAGGCCGCGCTCAAGGGTCATCCCGACGTGTTCGACGCGCTCGTGGTCGGCGTGCCCGACGAGCGCTACGGCCAGTGCGTCGCAGCCGTCGTGCACCGCCGCCCTGGCACCAACCCGACGCTGGCCGAGCTCGACACGTTCATCCGCCGGGAGATCGCGGGATACAAGGTGCCGCGCAAGATCTGGTGGGTCGACGACATTCACCGCACGCCGGCCGGTAAGCCGGACTACCGCTGGGCCAAGGACGTCACCGAAGAGCGCCCCGCCGACGAGGTGCACGCCAACCATGTGGGGTCGGCGTCGTGACGGGAATGCGCACCGAGCTGTGCGGTCGGTTCGGCATCGACTACCCGATCTTCGTCTTCACGCCATCGGAGAAGGTCGCCGCAGCTGTCAGCAAGGCGGGCGGTTTGGGCGTGCTGGGCTGCGTGCGGTTCAACTCGGCAGACGATCTCGAAGACGTGCTCTGCTGGATGGACGAGAACACCGACGGCAAGCCCTACGGCGTCGACGTGGTGATGCCCGCCAAGGTGCCCCAGGAGGGCACGGCGGTCGACATCAACAAGCTGATCCCGCAGAGCCATCGCGACTTCGTCGACAAGACGCTCGCCGATCTCGGGGTTCCGCCGCTGCCGGAGGACGGGGACCGTAACGAGGGCGTCCTCGGCTGGCTGCACTCCGTGGCGCGCTCGCACGTCGAGGTGGCGCTCAAGCATCCGATCAAGCTGATCGCCAACGCGCTCGGCTCGCCGCCGAAGGACGTCATCGACCAGGTGCACACCGCGGGAGTCCCGGTCGCGGCCCTGGCCGGCAGCGCCAAGCACGCGCAGCGCCATGTGGACAACGGCGTCGACATCGTGGTGGCGCAGGGGCATGAGGCCGGCGGCCACACCGGTGAGATCGGCTCGATGGTGCTGTGGCCGGAAATCGTTGACGCGCTTGGCGGTAAGGCCCCGGTGTTGGCCGCCGGCGGTATCGGCACCGGCAGGCAGGTGGCCGCGGCGCTGGCGCTCGGCGCTTCCGGGGTGTGGATGGGTTCGGCGTTCCTGACGGCGGCCGAGTACGACCTCGGCCACCGCAAGCCCGGCGGCATCTCGACGATCCAGGAGGGGCTACTGCGGGCGACGTCGGCCGACACCGTGCGCCGGCGGATCTACACCGGCAAGCCCGCCCGTCTGCTCAAGACGAAATGGACCGACGCCTGGGATGCGCCCGACGCTCCCGAGCCGTTGCCGATGCCGCTGCAGAACATCCTCGTCAGCGAGGCGCATCAGCGCATGAACGAGTCGGACAACCCCGACACCGTGGCAATGCCGGTCGGCCAGATCGTGGGGCGGATGAACGAGATTCGCCCGGTCGCCGACATCATCGCCGAGTTGGTGGAGGGCTTCGAGGAGGCCACGCGCCGGCTCGACGGCATCCGCGGAAACTAGCTTCCCGGCCGAGCGTGGGCTCGAGTCACGCTAATTCGCGGACTGCGTGACACGACGCCACGTTCGGCGCAGGAGGGGTCACCCACCAGCGCTAGCGCGAAATCGGGTACACGGGATCGGAGCAGTCGGTGCCCTCGGCCGCCAGCTGCCGTTTGATCACCTTGAACGTCTCCGTGCGGGGTAGCGCCGTGCTGACCCGTACGAAGGCGGGCCACTGCTTGGGACCGAGATCGGTTTGGTCGCAGAGGAATTCGCGGAAGGCATCGACGTCGAAGGCCACACCTTCAGTGAGGGTCAGCGCGGCCATCACCTGGTCACCGACATCCGGCGCGGGTATCCCGTAGACCGCGACCTCCACGACGTGGGGGTGCCGCAGCAGCACCCGCTCGATCGGTGCCGCGCCGAGGTTTTCGCCGTCCACGCGCATCCAGTCGCCGAGGCGGCCCGCGAAGTAGGCGAAGCCGTTCTCGTCGCGGTAGGCCAAGTCGCCGCTGTGGTACACGCCGCCGCGCATCCGCTCCGCGTCGGCCTCCGGGTCGTTGTAATAGCCCTCGAAACGCCCTGCGTCCGAGACGTTGACGAGCTCACCGGTGACACCGGGCGGGCACGGTTCGCCGGTATCGACATCGACGATCTCGGTCCCCGGCGGGAGTGGGCCCAGCGAGCCGGGCGGAGTGTCGGGCGTGCGGGCGATCGCGATACCACCCTCGGTGGAGCCGAAGCCGTCCATCACCACCGTGCCGAACCGCGTCGCGAACCGCTCGACATCGGCGGGCGCACCCTCGTTGCCGTACACGGCTCGCAACGGATTGTCCGCGTCGTCGGGGCGCTCGGGTGTCGTGAGGACATACGACAGCGGCTTTCCGACGTAGTTCGCATAGGTCGCACCGAAGCGACGGACATCGGGCAGGAACTGTGAGGCGGAGAACTTGCGGCGCAACGCCAGAGAGCCCTGTGACGCCAGCGCCACCGCCCACCCGACCAGTACCGCGTTCGAGTGAAACAGGGGCATCGACACGTAGCAGACATCGCGGGGTCCGAGGTCGAAGCGCTGTGTCATCGTCACTCCCGCCACCGCGACCTTGCCGTGGCTACATTTGACGGCCTTCGGATCACCGCTCGTACCCGATGTGTAGATCAGCATGAACAGGTCCGCGGGATCGGCCTCGCGCACGACGACCGGCTCATCGGCGAACGCCGCCACCTCGGCCGCCCATTCGGCAGAGTCGACATCGATGTGGTCGATGCCGTCGATGATGTCTCGCGCACCCGAATCGGCAAGCACCAATTGGCAATCGGCATGCGCGATGTCGCGCTGCAGCGCCGCTCCCCGGCGGACGGGGTTGAGGCCGACCGGCACGATCCCGGTCAACCCCGCGGCGGCCAGGACCGCCGAGAAGAACGGCGTGTTCTGCAGCAGCACCCCGACGTGAGGGGGCCGGTCCGGATCGAGACGGACCCGCAACGCGGCGGCGACGGCCGCGGCGTACCGCAGGTGCTCTCGCCAGGGCGTGAAGGTCTCCTCGAAAAGCACTCCGCGATCGTCGATGTCGACCAGCGGCGCCAGCAGTTCGGCGACCGTGGGCAGCCTGTTCACATCACGCGGGCGTATCGGCCAGCTCCCGACCGATGCGCAGCAGTTGACCCGTCGCGCCGCCCACCGCGAACTCGGTCTGCTTGGCCGCCAGGAAATATCGGTGCACAGGGTGGTCGATGTCGATCCCGACTCCGCCGTGCACGTGCACGGTGGTGTGGGCGACGCGGTGGCCGGCATCCGCGGCCCAGAACGCGGCGGTGCTGACGTCGACGTCGGCGGGCAGATCTTCGGAGAGCCGCCATGCGGCCTGGGTCAGGGTCAACCGCAGGGCCTTGACGTCGATGTAGCCGTCAGCCAGTCGTGACGACACCGCCTGGAAGCTGCCGATCGGCCGGTCGAACTGTTCGCGTTCGCGGGCGTACTCCGCGGTGAGCTCCAGCGCGCGTTCGAGCGCTCCGAGCTGAAAGGCGCTGCGGCCCAGCGCGGCCCGCACGGTCAGCCACGCCGCGACGTCACCGTCGCCGACGACCCGGCCGGCATCGACTTCGGTGCCCTGCAGTTCTACGTGAGCGACGCTGCCGTGACCGGTGGTGCTCAACGACTCGACCGTCACGCCGGGGTCGGTGGCCGCCACCAGGAAAACCTTGAGGCCCGAGTCCGTTTCGGCGGGGATCAGGAACGCATCGGCGACCGGACCGTAGGGGACCTGGGTGCGGGATCCGGTGAGCCGGTAGCCCGCACCGGAGGACTGCGCCTGCACCGGGCCCTGACCCATCTCGCCGTCGAGCGCGACGGTGAGGACCTTGTCGCCCTTGATCGCGGGCACCGCCCACTCCTGCTGCAGTGCCTCCGGGGCGAACCTGGCCAGCGCGCCGGCGCCCAGTACGACCGACTCGAGGTATGGCACCGCGGACAACTGCCTGCCGAGCGCGACCAGGATCGCCACCTGTTCGAGCACCCCGAATCCGCCGCCGCCCACCGACTCCGGAGCGGCAGCAGAGAGCACGTCGGCCTCGATCAGCTTGCCCCACAGCGTTTTGTCGAACCGTTGCTCGAGGCGGTCCAGTTCGCGCTGGCGCTCGGGGGTCACGACGGAGTCGACGATCGTGCGGACCAGTCCGCCGAGATCCTCTGACGCTTCGGTTGTCCTGAAGTCCATGTCGAGTCCTATCGGTTCACTCGGGGCAGGCCGAGCGCGACCATGCCGATGATGTCGCGCTGAATCTCGTTCGTGCCGCCGCCGAACGTCAGGATCAGGCAGCTGCGGTGCATCCGTTCGATCCGCCCGCGCAGCAGGGCCCCCGGCGTGCCAGGACGCAGCGTGGCCGCGGTGCCCAGCACCTCCATCAGCAGGCGGTAGGCCTCGGTGGCCAGTTCGGTGCCGTACACCTTGGCCGCCGACGCGTCCGCGGGTGAGGGCGCGGCGTCGTCGGCGGACGCCAGTTCCCAGTTGATCAGCTTGAGCACCTCGGCCTTGGCGTGCACCCGGGCCAGGTTCAGCTGCACCCACTCGGAGTCGATCAACCGCTTGCCGTGCACATCCTTGGTGTTCTGCGCCCACTCGCGAACCCCGTTGAGCGCCAGGAAGATCGGTTGAGCGGACACCAGTGCGACCCGCTCGTGGTTGAGCTGGTTGGTCACCAGCTTCCAGCCGGCGTTCTCCTCACCGACCAGGTTGGTCGCCGGCACCCGGACGTCCTGGTAATAGGTGGCGCTGGTGTCGACACCGGCCATGGTGTGCACCGGCGTCCAGGAGAACCCCTCGGCGGTGGTGGGGACGATCAGCATCGAGATTCCGCGGTGCTTTTTGGCCTCGGGATTGGTGCGCGCGGCCAGCCACACGTAGTCCGCGTAGGCGATCAGGCTCGTCCACATCTTCTGGCCGTTGATGACGTAGTCGTCGCCGTCGCGGACCGCAGTGGTGCGCAGCGACGCCAAGTCGGTGCCTGCGCCGGGTTCGGAGTAGCCGATCGAGAAGTGCAGATCCCCCGCCGCGATCTTGGGGAGAAAGAACTTCTTCTGCTCCTCGGTGCCGAAGTGCATGATCGTCGGCGCGACGCTGTTGATCGTCAGGAACGGCACCGGGACATTCGCGATCGCGGCCTCGTCGTTGAAGATCAACCCGTCGATGGGAGGGCGCTCCTGGCCGCCGAACTCCTTGGGCCAGGACAAGGTCAGCCAGCCGTCCTTGCCCATCTGCGCGACGGTCTCGCGGTAGACGTTGCCGCGTCCCATCTCGCCCTCGTTAGATGCCAGCGCCTCTGCGCGCTCGGGCGTCATCAGCTTGGTGAAGTAGGAGCGCAGCTCGCGGCGCAGCTCTTCCTGCTCTGGGGTGTAGCCGATCCGCATCGCCTTGTCCTAACTTCTCTAGAGGCACGAAATGGCATACCGGGAGCCAGCCCCGATTCCCTCCCGGTTGTAACACGTTCTAGTCTTGGGGTCCAGGCCGGTGCCACACTGGGCTCGGAGCAGCTTTGACCGCGAGGAGGTTGTGATGAGGGTGGAAGTGGACCGGGACCGGTGCGAAGGCAACGCCGTTTGCGTGGGAATCGCGCCCGCCCTGTTCGATCTCGACGAGGACGATTACGCGGTGGTCAAGCTCGATCCGGTACCCGCCGACCAGGAGGACCTGGCCGAGCAGTCCATCGCGGAGTGCCCGAGAGCGGCGCTGCTTCGCCGCGACTAGAGGTATTCATAAATTGACGACGCACGCGGGCATCCGAGGAGTGGCATGAGTACAGACCCCAACGACCTGTCCGGCCGCGTGGCGGTGGTAACCGGCGCGGCGGCAGGGCTGGGACGCGCGGAGGCCATCGGCCTTGCCCGGGCGGGCGCGACGATCGTCGTCAACGACATCGCCCCCGCGCTCGACAAGTCCGACGTGCTCGACGAGATCTCCGCGGCGGGTGCCAAGGGCGTCGCGGTGGCGGGCGACATCAGCGAGCGCTCGACCGCCGACGAACTGGTCGAAACGGCCGACGGACTCGGCGGCCTCGGCATCGTCGTCAACAACGCGGGCATCACCCGCGACCGCATGCTGTTCAACATGTCCGACGAGGACTGGGATGCGGTGATCGCCGTGCACCTGCGCGGGCACTTCCTGTTGACCCGCAACGCGGCCACCTACTGGCGCGCGAAAGCGAAAGAAAACGACGGCCAGGTCTACGGCCGGGTCATCAACACCTCGTCGGAAGCCGGGCTGGTGGGGCCGGTCGGGCAGGCCAACTACGGCGCCGCCAAGGCCGGGATCACCGCGTTGACGCTGTCGATGGCCCGTGCGCTGGAACGCTACGGTGTGCGGGCCAACGCCATCGCGCCCCGCGCCCGCACCGCGATGACCGCGGACGTGTTCGGCGAAGCGCCGGAGTTGACCGAGGGCCAGATCGACCCGCTGTCGCCCGACCACGTCGTGAACCTGGTGCGCTTCCTGGCCTCGTCGGCGGCCGAAGGGGTCAACGGTCAGCTCTTCATCGTCTACGGTCCTACGGTGACACTGGTGGCAGCGCCGACGGTCGAGGCACAATTCAGCGCCGAGGCCGATGCCTGGGACCCCTCGAAGCTGTCGGCAACCCTCCAGGAGTACTTTGCTGGACGCGATTTGCAGAAGGGTTTCTCGGCCACCGCGCTGATGAATCAGTAAGACTGACGGTCTCGTTCGTTACGTCCGAGCTTGACTAGAACACGTTCTAGAATGAGCTGGGTCACACTTGCCTTGGCCAGCACAAAAATCACATTTGTGACTCCATTTTCGGAGCTTTGACACTCCGAACGTGTTCTAGTTAGTATGATCCGGCTCACCGAGAGCAACGCTTAGCCAAGGGGTGGGAAGTCCGCCGTGACAACGTATTTCACCTCTTCGCCACGAAGACGACGCGCCGAACATCCCTTCCCCCGAGAACGGAGCAAAGGTTGATCGAACAGCTCGCGGCACCGGCACGGGCCGTGGGCGGGTTCGTCGAGATGTCGTTTGACACGTTCGCCAAGACGTTCCGGCGGCCGTTTAGTTCCGTGAGTTCCTCGACCAGACCTGGATGATCGCGCGGGTTTCGCTCGTTCCGACCCTGCTGGTGGCCATTCCTTTCACGGTGCTGGTCGCGTTCACCCTCAACATCCTTCTGCGCGAGATCGGCGCCGCCGACCTGTCCGGCGCGGGTACCGCCTTCGGCACCATCACCCAGCTCGGGCCCGTGGTGACCGTGCTGGTGGTGGCGGGCGCCGGTGCGACCGCCATCTGCGCGGACCTGGGTGCGCGCACCATCCGCGAGGAGATCGACGCCATGCGGGTGCTGGGCATCGACCCCATCCAGCGGCTGGTGGTGCCGCGCGTGCTCGCCTCGACGTTCGTGGCGCTGCTGCTCAACGGCCTGGTCTGCCTGATCGGCCTGTCCGGTGGTTACGTGTTCTCGGTCTTCCTGCAGGGCGTCAACCCCGGCGCGTTCATCAACGGGCTGACGGTGTTGACGGGCCTCGGTGAGCTCGTCATGGCCGAGATCAAGGCTCTGTTGTTCGGGGTGGTGGCCGGACTGGTGGGCTGCTATCGCGGGCTGACCGTCAAGGGAGGCCCCAAGGGCGTGGGCACTGCGGTCAACGAGACCGTCGTCTACGCGTTCATCTGCCTGTTCGTGATCAACGTCGTGATGACCGCGATCGGCGTGAGGGTGCTCGAGCGATGAACGCTTGCGTGAAGAGCAAAGGGCTGCGATGAGCTACGACGTCACGCTTAGCTTCCGGCGCTTCTTCAGCGGTGTGCCGAAGATCGTCGACAACATCGGCGAGCAGGCGCTGTTCTACGGCGAGACGATGCGCTACCTGCCCAACGCGGTGCGGCGGTACCGCAAGGAGACGGTCCGCAACATCGCCGAGATGACGATGGGCACCGGCGCGCTGGTGATGATCGGCGGCACGGTCGGCGTCGCCGCCTTCCTGACCCTGGCCTCCGGCGGCGTCATCGCCGTTCAGGGCTACAGCTCACTGGGCAATATCGGCATCGAGGCGTTGACCGGCTTCCTGTCGGCCTTCCTCAACGTGCGCATCGTCGCCCCGGTGATCGCGGGCATCGCGCTGGCGGCGACGATCGGCGCGGGCACCACCGCTCAACTGGGCGCCATGCGGGTCTCCGAGGAGATCGACGCGGTCGAGTCGATGGCCGTGCACTCGGTGTCCTACCTGGTGTCCACCCGGCTGATGGCGGGCATGGTCGCGATCATCCCGCTCTACTCACTGTCGGTGCTCGCCGCGTTCTTCGCCGCCCGATTCACCACCGTGTTCATCAACAAGCAGTCCTCGGGCCTCTACGACCACTACTTCAACACCTTCCTGGTGCCGACGGACCTGCTGTGGTCCTTCCTTCAGGCAATAGTCATGGCCATCGCGGTCATGCTGGTGCACACCTACTACGGCTACAACGCATCGGGCGGTCCGGTCGGTGTCGGCATCGCGGTCGGCCAGGCCGTGCGGACCTCACTGATCGTCGTCGTCACCATCACCCTGTTCATCTCACTCGCCGTCTACGGCGCGTCCGGCAACTTCAACCTCTCCGGGTAGGCGGGGACGATGTCTGATACCGAGGCCAAGCGCAGCCACGTGAGGATCGCCGCGGCGATCCTCGCCGCGATCCTGATCGCGGCGACGGTGTTCACCTACCTGGCCTACACGGCGGCCTTCACGCCGGTGGACACCGTGAGCGTCACTGCTCCCCGCGCGGGTCTGGTGATGGAGCGCGACGCCAAGGTCAAGTACCGGGGCGTGCAGATCGGCAAGGTCGAGTCGATCGAGTACGCCGGCGACGAAGCCAAGCTGACGTTGGCCATCAACCGCACCGAGATGCGCTACATCCCCTCCAACGCCAATGTGCGCATCGGCAGCACGACGGTTTTCGGCGCTAAGTCCGTCGAGTTCCTGCCGCCGGCGCAGCCGTCGGGTCAGCAGCTGAAGGCCGGCGCGACCGTGGCCGCCAAGGATGTGCAGCTCGAGGTCAACACGCTGTTTCAGACGTTGAGCGACGTGCTCAACAAGATCGACCCGATCAACCTGAACGCCACGCTGAGCGCGGTGGCAGAAGGCATGCGCGGCAACGGTGACGATGTCGGCGCGTTGCTCGCCGGGCTGAATTACTACCTGCAGCAACTCAATCCGAAGCTGCCCACGCTGCAGGAGGACCTGCGCAAGACCGCGGTGGTGGCCAACATCTACGGCGATGCCGGTCCGGATCTGGCTCGGATCATCGACAACGCACCCGCGATCAGCGACACGATCGTCGACGAGAAGGACAATCTCAACGCGACGCTGTTGGCCGCGACCGGCCTCGCCAACAACGGCACCGCCACCCTCCAACCCGCCGAAGACGACTACATCGCGGCGATCCAACGACTCCGTGTGCCACTAAAGGTGGTCGGTGAGTACTCACCGATGTTCGGTTGCCTGCTGAAGGGCACTGCCCAGGCGGTGGACCGGTTCGCCCCCATTATCGGCGGAATCCGACCGGGTCTGTTCGTCGCCTCGAATTTTCTCCCCGGTTCACCGGCGTACACGTATCCCGAGAGCCTCCCGATCGTGAACGGCACCGGTGGCCCGAACTGCCGTGGTCTCCCTGAAGTCCCGAACAAGCAATTCGGCGGGTCCTGGTATCGCACGCCGTTCCTGGTGACCGACAATGCTTATGTCCCGTACCAACCGAACACCGAGTTGCAGTTCGACGCGCCGTCGACGCTGCAGTGGCTGTTCAACGGGGCGTTCGCGGAACGGGATGACTTCTGATGTGGGGGTACCGCCCGCGCGCGGGGGACGCTTGCGCGAAGAAGCGGAGGCCCTGATGCGCGGCGACAAGACGTTGCTCAGCGTGAGCATCTTCACCGTGGTCATGCTCCTGGTGGCCGCGATGCTGGTGGTTGTCTTCGGCGAATTCCGGTTCACCGCGGAGAAGGGCTATCACGCGACCTTCACCGACGCCTCCAGGTTGAAGGCTGGCCAGGACGTTCGGATCGCCGGTGTCCCGGTCGGTACCGTCGGTGACGTCAAGCTCAACCCCGACAACACGGTCGATGTCTCCTTCGATGTCGACAAGCGCTACCAGCTCTACACCTCGACGCGCGCGGTGGTCCGCTACGAGAACCTGGTGGGGGACCGGTATCTCGAGATAGCCTCCGGGCCCGGCGAACTGCGAAAGTTGCCGGCCGGCAGCACGATTCCCAAGGAGAACACCCAACCCGCGCTCGATCTAGACGCGCTGCTGGGCGGCCTTCGGCCGGTGCTCAGGGGTCTCGACGGTCAGAAGGTCAACGAGGTCAGCAACGCGGTGATCGAGCTGTTGCAGGGCGGGGGCGGTGCGCTGTCGAACCTGTTGTCGACCACCAGTGCGTTCGCCCAGAACCTGGCGGCTAGAGACCAGCTCATCGGTGACGTCATCGGCCACCTGAACACCGTGCTGGCGACCGTCGACGAGAAGGGTTCGCAGTTCGACGCCAGCGTCGACCAACTGCAGCAGCTCATCACGGGTCTGGCCGAAGGCCGCGATCCGATCGCCGGTGCCATCGAGCCGCTCGCGTCGGCGGAGAATGATCTGACCGACATGCTGCGGAAGTCACGCAGGCCCGTCCAGGGGGTCATTGAGAACGTGCGACCTCTGGCGCAGCGGCTCGACGAGCGCAAGGCCGATGTCAACAAGACGATCGAGCCCTTGGCCGAGAACTATATGCGGCTCAACGCTCTTGGCGCCTACGGTTCGTTCTTCAGCATCTTCTACTGTTCGACACGATTGAAGGTCAACGGTCCTGCGGGCAGTGACATCCTGATTCCGCTGGGTGGTCCGCCCGATCCGTCGAAGGGGAGGTGCGCGCCGAATGTCGAGTAGAGCCGGTGATTCGAATCCGTTGCGCAAGGGCATCTTCGGGATCTTCCTGGTGGCATGCCTGGTGCTGGTGTCGTTCGGCTACAGCAGCCTGCCGTTCTTCCCGCAGGGCAAACCCTACGAGGCGTACTTCAGCGACGCGGGCGGCATCATCCCTGGCAACGACGTCAACGTGTCGGGCATCAAGGTCGGCAAGGTCACCGTTGTCGAGCTGGCAGGAGACGCGGCCAAGGTGCTGTTCACGGTCGACCGTGACATCAGGGTGGGCGACCAGTCGATGGTCGCGATCAAGACCGACACGGTGCTCGGTGAGAAGTCGTTGGCGGTGACTCCGCAGGGAACGGGTGAGGCGACGGTCATTCCGTTGGCGCGCACCACGACTCCGTACACGTTGGCCACGGCGTTGCAGGACCTCGGGCAGACCGCGGGCGAGCTGGACAAGCCGCGGTTCGAGCAGGCGCTGCAGGCGATCACCGACTCGCTCCGCAACGCCACCCCGCATCTGCGGGGTGCGCTGGACGGGGTGGCGAACCTGTCGCGCAGCCTGAACAAACGTGACGAGGCGCTCGCGCAGCTGCTCGGCCACGCCAAGCGGGTCTCCGACACGCTGGCGCGGCGCGCCGGACAGGTGAACCAGCTGATCGTCGACGGCAACCGGCTGTTCGCCGCGCTCGACGAACGGCGCCAGGCGCTGAGCAATCTGATCGCCGGCATCGACGATGTGTCAGAACAGCTTTCCGGTTTCGTCGCCGACAACCGCCGTGAGTTCAGGCCCGCGCTGGAGAAGCTCAACCTGGTGCTCGACAACCTCCTCGAGCGGCGCGAACACATCAGCGAAGCGCTCAAGCGGCTGCCGCCGTACGCCACGACGCTCGGCGAGGTGGTCGGGGCCGGCCCGGGCTTCCAGGTCAACCTGTATGGGCTGCCGCCCGCACCCCTGGCTGAAGTGCTGCTCGATTCCTACTTCCAGCCGGGAAAGCTTCCGGACAGCCTTGCCGACTATCTGCGCGGGTACATCTCCGAGCGCCTGATCATCAGGCCGAAGTCACCGTGACGCAAGCGACTTCGACCTTGATCCGCAGCGGCTGGTTGCGGCCGACGCTGGCCGCCCTGCTGGTGATCACGCTCGCCGTCGGGGTGTTCCTGGTGTGGCCGACCCGGTCCGGTAACAAGGTGACGGCGTACTTCACCTCGGCGGTCGGGCTCTATCCGGGCGACGAGGTCCGCATCGTGGGGGTCCCCGTCGGCAGGGTCGACTCGATCGAGCCGCGGGTCGGCGACGTGAAGGTCACGATGACGCTGGATCACGGGATCCAGGTCCCGGCGGATGCCAAGGCGCTCGTGATCGCACCGAATCTGGTGTCGGCCAGGTTCGTTCAGCTCACACCGGCCTACACCGGTGGCACGGCGATGGCCGACGGCGCGGAGATCGGACTCGACCGCACCGCGGTACCGGTCGAGTGGGACGAGGTCAAAGAACAGCTCACCGCACTGAGCGCGCAACTCGGACCCAAACCCGGTTCGATGCAGGGCCCGCTGTCGGTCGTCGTCAACCAGGCCGCAGACACCTTCGACGGAAACGGGGACACGTTCCGCAAGGCGCTGCGGGAGCTCTCGCAGACCGCGGGCCGGCTCGGCGACTCGCGCACCGACCTGTTCGGCACAATCCGCAACCTGCAGGTACTGGTCAATGCGCTGTCGAACAGCAACGAGCAGATCGTGCAGTTCTCCAACCACGTTGCGTCGGTATCGCAGGTGCTCGCGGACAGTTCGGCGGGCCTGGACAACACGCTCGCCACGTTGAACCAGGCGCTGGGCGACGTGAGGGGCTTCCTCAACGAGAGCAACAGCGCGCTGATCGACCAGGTCACCAAGCTGGCCGACTTCACGAGCATCCTGACCGAGCGCAGCGAGGACATCGAGCAAGTCCTGCACGTTTCACCAAACGGGCTATCGAACTTCTACAACATCTATAACCCGGCCCAGGGCACCGTGGGCGGCCTGCTGACGCTGCCGAATTTCGCCAACCCGGTGCAGTTCATCTGCGGCGGCTCATTCGAGGCGGCCCCTAAACCGGACAACTTCAAGCGCACGGAGATCTGCCGGCAGCGTATGGGTCCGGTTTTCAAGCGTATCGCGATGAACTTCCCACCGCTGCTGTTCCACCCGATCAACAGCATCACCGCGTACAAGGGCCAGATCATCTATGACTCTCCCGCCACCGAGGCAAAAGCGGAAACTCCGGTTCCGTATCTGCAGTGGAATAGCGCCCCAGGTGTGACACCGCCGCAGATATCGGCGGATATGGACCTCAGTTCGCTCATGGTGCCCCCTGCGCCCGACGTGGCTCCCGGCGCCGCGCATGTCGGTGGACCGATCGTTGAAGCTCCGCTCGCGGACTCCCAAGGTTCGGCGGAGAGCCCGTCCGAGGCCGGCGAACCCGTCGCCCCCGGGCCGATGCCCGCCCCGCTGCCAGGTGGAGGTGCACCGTGATCCGCAAGATCGTGGCGATAGCGTCGCTGGCCGTGCTTCTGGCCGGCTGCTCGTTCGGCGGGCTCAACTCCCTGAACATGCCGGGCACCGCCGGGCACGGCCCCGGTTCCTACGAGATCACCGTGGAACTGCCCGATGTGTCGACGCTGCCGCAGAACTCGCCGGTGATGGTCGACGACGTCACCGTCGGAAGCGTGTCGGGTATCGAAGCCGTGCAGCGTTCCGACGGTACGTACTACGCCGCGGTCCAGTTGTCGCTGGACGAGAACGTCAACCTGCCCGAGAACGCGACCGCGAAGGTGGCGCAGACCTCGCTGCTCGGTTCGCAACACATCGAACTGGCCGCACCCGCCGACGGCCCCGGCGTCGGGAAGCTCAAGAACGGCTCGCACATCCCGCTGGACCGGACCGGCCGCTATCCGACCACCGAGGAAGTTCTGTCCACTCTCGGCGTCGTGGTCAACAAGGGCAATCTCGGTGCGCTGCAAGACATCACGGACGAGACGTACAACGCGATCGCCGGACGGCAGGGCTCGTTCGTCGACCTGATCCCGCGGCTCGCCGAACTGACCAGCTCGCTGGACCGCCAAACGAACGACATCATCGCCGCCATGGAGGGGTTGGACCGGTTCGCCGGGATCCTCGCGCGTAGCAAGGACAACCTCGGGCTGACACTCGACCGCCTACCCACGGCGTTGCAGGTGCTCAACGACAACCGCGCCAACATCGTCGAGGCCTTCACGGCGCTGCGGAGCTTCGCCACCATCGCGTCCCGTGTCCTGGAGCAGACCAAGGATGACTTCGCGGCGGATTTCAAGGATCTCTACCCGGTGGTGAAGTCCTTCAACGACAACGCGGACTATCTGATCAAGGACCTCGAATTCCTGCCGACATTCCCCTTCCACTACAAGTACTTGAGGAACGCAGTGCGTGGCGACTACCTCAACGTGTACACCACATTCGATCTGACGCTGCGGCGTACCGGTGAGTCCGTCTTCACGACGTCGTGGGGATTGGATCCGAACATGAAGCGAATGCACGAGGTAATCACCCCGCCCGATTTCATGACCGGCTCGTTGGCCAACCTTTCCGGACAGGCCGCTGACCCGTTCGAGATTCCGCCGGGCACGGCGACGCAGCACGGGGAGGGGCCCTAGATGCTGTCGCGCCTTACTCATATCCAGCTTTCGATTTTCGCGATCGTCACCGTGCTGACGGTGGGCGCGATCTCGATCTTCTATCTGCAGCTACCGGCCGCGGTCGGCATCGGCACCTACCGAGCGACCGCGAATTTCGTCGCCGCAGGCGGGCTGTACGAAAACGCGAACGTCACATACCGCGGGGTGACGATCGGCCGGGTCGAGTCGGTCGGTCTCTCCGATGACGGCGTCGTCGCCAAGATGCGCCTCAACAGCGGCACACCCGTACCGGAGAACGTGACCGCCACGGTCAAGAGCGTGTCCGCGGTCGGCGAACAGTACGTCGACCTGGTGCCTCCCGCGGACGCGTCGAGCGCCACGCTGCGCGACGGCTCCAACATCGGGGTCGATCGCACGGCGATCGGACAAGACATTGCGGGTCTGCTGGAGGAGGCGCAGGCGCTCGTCACGAGTGTCGGGGACAGCCGCATCCAGCAACTGCTGCGCGAGACCTTCAAGGCGTTCAACGGGTCCGGACCCGAACTGGCGCGGATGATCCAGTCGGCGCGGATGCTCGTCGACGAGGCCAACGCCAACTACGGCCAGGTGAATCAGCTCATCGACCAGGTCGGTCCATTCCTCGACGCGCAGATCCGCAGCGGCGACGACATTCGCTCGCTGGCCGACGGGCTGGCGCGCTTCACCACCGAGGTGGCCAACGCCGACCCGCAGTTGCGCGCGACGCTGCAGACCGTGCCCGGGGCGACGGCCGAGGCCAACGAGCTGTTCAGCGGTATCCGGCCGTCGTTCCCGGTGCTGGCCGCCAACCTGGCGAACTTCGGCCGCATCGGCGTCATATACCGCAAGTCGCTCGAGCACTCACTGGTGGTCTTCCCGGCGCTGGTGGCAGCATTGCTGACCGTGGCCGGCGGCGTGCCTGCAGACGAAGGCGGCAAGCTCGACTTCAAGATCCACCTTCAAGACCCGCCACCGTGCCTGACTGGGTTCGTGCCACCGAGCGAGATGCGCAGCCCGGCGGACGAGACGCTGCGCGAACTGCCCAAGGACCTGTACTGCAAGACGCCGCACAACGATCCGTCCGTCGTTCGCGGCGCGCGCAACTACCCCTGCCAGGAGTTCCCTGGCAAGCGTGCGCCGACCGTGCAGCTGTGCCGCGACCCGCGCGGTTACGTCCCCATCGGCAACAACCCGTGGCGTGGTCCGCCGGTGCCGCTCGGAACACCGATGGACGTGATGGAGGACGACACCCCCGAGGACGGCCGCAACATCCTGCCGCCCAACAAGTTCCCCTACATCCCGCCGCAGGTGGACCCGGACCCCGGCCCACCGGCGGTGCAGCTGCCGCCCGGCGTTCCGCCGGGTCCCGGTCCCGCGCCGCATGCGCCGTTCCCACTCCCGGTGCCGCCGAACGAGGTCCCGCCGAGCCTGCCGCCCGCGTGGCCGTTCTTCAGCCCGCCGGACCACGTGGTGCCGCCGTACGGCCGCACACCACCGCCCCCGCCGGCAGGCATCGTTCCGCCGCCTCCGGCGCCGCCTGGGTCTCCGCCACCGGCGGGTCCGCCGCTGCCCGCGGAGGCGCCACCGATGGCGACGGGATCGACCGGTCCCCGTTTCACGACATACGACCAGAACGGGCAGTTCGTCGACCCCGAGGGCGGAACTGGCGTCATCGCGGCCGCGACTGACAAACTGGCGCCTGCAGAAAACTGGGTCGATCTGATGTTGGCCCCAAGGCAGGCGTAATGACGGAGGTTCGGCTTCGGTGAGCTCGAGCGAAGTGACGAGCGAGACGGCACCGGCGCAGACCAGGTCGAGGTCGGGGCGGCGTCGGCGGGCATCGCGGGCGGCAGGCCCGGCGAGCGGTGAGTCCACGGCGACGGCCGTTCGGGTCGAGGCGCCCAAACCGGTCACGGTCCGGCTGACGAAGCCGGCGGCCCCGCCGCCCCGCAGGCAACCCAACCGCAAGCTCGTCGCGACGGTCTTCCTGGCTGCTGCCGCCGCCGCCACGGCCGTGCTGGTGGGGCTGGGCGCGTTGATGGTCGCTGCGCAGCGCGACACCGACGCGACGCTGGCGCGCGAGCAGCGCTTCGTCGACACGGCCTCGCAGCTGGTGGTGAACATGTTCAGCTACGAGCAGGACACCATCGACCAGAGCGTCGACCGGTTCGTCAACAGCACCAGCGGACCGCTTCGCGCGATGATGACCGAAGGCAACAACACCGAGAACCTCAAAATGCTGTTCCGCGACACCAACGCCAGCGCCGAAGCCGTGATCAACGGCGCGGCCTTGGAGAAGATCGACGAGGTCGCGAACAACGCCGCGGTGTTGGTGTCCGCGCGGGTCACCGTGACCGACCTGGACGGCAACAACCAGCCGTCGCAACCGTATCGGTTGCGGGTCATCGTGCACGAGGACGACAACGGGCACATGACGGCCTACGACCTGAAATACCCCGACGGTGGGAACTGATGCCCGCACCGTCAACTAGCACCAAGTCGCCGTGGACCGCGCGGATCGTCGGCGCGCTGTCGGTTCTGTTGGCAGTCGCGTTCGTGGCGTCGGCCGGTGTCGGTGGCTGGCTCTACTGGAACCGCGTGGAGCAGCGCGGCGAGCTGGCCGCGCGCAGCGAGTTGGCTCCGTTGGCCGAGCGCCAGATCCCGAAGGTGTTCGGCTACGACTACCAGACCGTGGAGCGCACGCTCAACGAGGTCTACCCGATGCTCACCCCGGATTACCGCCAGGAGTTCCGCGATCGCGCGGACAAGGACATCATCCCGCAGGCGCGCGAACGCCAGTTGGTCAGCCAAGCGCACGTCGTCGGGGTCGGCGTGCTCGACGCGCATCGTGAATCGGCTTCGGTGATGGTGTATTTGAACCGCACCGTCACCGACAAGTCCAAGGAACCCATCTACGACGGCAGCCGCCTGCGGGTCGACTATCAAAAGGTCGACGGCAAGTGGCTGATCCAGTACATCACCCCGATTTAATCGGGAGCAGGTAACTGGCTTCAGGACCGCCCGTCGGCGGACTCCGTGGAAGCCAGCGCATCGAGGAACGCCCGCGCCCACCGGTCGACGTCGTGTGCGAGCACCTGTCTGCGCAGCGCCCGCATGCGGCGCCTGCCCTCTTCCGGCGCTTGGTTCAACGCGGCCTCGATGGCGTCCTTGACACCCTCGAGATGATGCGGATTGGCCAGGTAGGCCTGACGCAATTCCGCTGCCGCACCGGTGAACTCGCTGAGAACCAACGCGCCGCCCAGATCGCTGCGACACGCCACGTACTCCTTGGCGACGAGGTTCATGCCGTCGCGCAGCGGGGTCACCAGCATGACGTCGGCCGCGACGAAGAACGCGATCAACTCCTCGCGCGGCACCGGGCGGTGTAGATAGTGCACGATCGGATGGCCGACCTCACCGTATTCGCCGTTGATGTGGCCGACCTGACGTTCGATGTCCTGGCGCATCTCGATATAGCTCTCGACCCGCTCCCGACTGGGTGTCGCAAGCTGGACGAGCACGGTGTCCTCGCGGCTGGCCCGGCCCTCGGCGAGCAGTTCCGACAACGCCCTGAGCCGGACGTCGATGCCCTTCGTGTAGTCGAGACGGTCCACACCCAGAAGGATCTTGCGGGGGTTGCCCAACTCGGCGCGGATCTCCTTGGCGCGCTGGCGGATCGACCGGGACCGTGCCTGCTGGTCGAGCGAGGTCGAGTCGATCGAGATGGGGAAGGCGCCGACCTTCACCGTGCGGAAGCCGAAACTCACCTCACCGAACCGTGACCGGACCCCGATCGTGGCTCGAGAAGTGTTGGCGCCGACCAGCCTTCGGGCCAGGATGAGGAAGTTCTGCGCACCGCCGGGCAGATGAAACCCGACCAGATCCGCACCGAGCAGGCCTTCGATGATCTCGGTGCGCCACGGCATCTGCATGAACAACTCGACCGGCGGGAACGGGATGTGCAGAAAGAACCCGATGGTGAGGTCCGGACGCAGCATGCGCAGCATCTTGGGCACCAACTGCAGTTGGTAGTCCTGGATCCACACGGTCGCGCCGTGCGCGGCGTGTTTTGCGGTGGCTTCCGCGAAGCGCCGGTTCACCACCACGTAGGTGTCCCACCACTCCCGGTGGTAGATCGGCTTGACGATCACATCGTGGTAGAGCGGCCACAGGGTCGCGTTCGAGAAGCCTTCGTAATACTTCGCGACGTCGTCGGCGGACAGCTTGACCGGGCACAGGGTCATGTCGTCCTGTTGGATCGGCTCGTCGTCGGCGTCGGGTACACCGGGCCAACCGATCCACGCCCCGCGCCGACGGCGGAGCAACGGTTCCAGGGCCGTGACCAATCCGCCCGGACTTCTCTTCCAGGTGGTGCTGCCGTCAGGTAGCCGCTCCATGTCGATCGGCAGGCGGTTGGCCACCACCACGAAATCGGCGCTGCCGGAGTCGGCCCGTGGACCGTCCCCTGAAGTCACTTACGCCTCGAGTTTCGAGGGCCCAATGCCGAGCATCGAGAGGAACACCCGGCATTCGTCGGCGTCCTTCGCGTACGCGGCGACGACGCGTCGCGCCTGGCGGGCGGTGCTGTCGGCGAGGGGTTCGACGTCGCCGAGCTCAGCGGGATCTGATTTCGCAGGCATACGACAACTGTATGCGAAAGGGAGACCGCGCCGGTCGGTTAACCCCTTTGACTAGGGGCTGTGGCTGAAGACGGGAGCCGGGGGCGGTGTCACCGTCTGCGCCTGGGCCTCCTCTGCCAGGCCGATGCAGCCGCCCTGGTTGTGGCCGATGCACGGGATGCCCATGACCTCGGGGACGTCGGGGTTACCGGGTTGTGTGGTGAACACCGAGCCGGCGTTGGGCACCGTGTGGGGTACGCAGTTGCCGGTGAACTGGTCCGGTTCCTCCCCGCCCGAGCAGCCTTGAGCCTGCGGCGCAACCGGGGCCGTGGGTGTTGCGAAGACGGAGACCACCGGTGCCGCGGCGATCGCAACCGCGAAGCCGCCGGCAAGGATCAGCCGTTGTACAGGGGACTTCAAGCTCGCCATTGTCACGCTTTCTGTAGTGATCAACCGTGCTCTTGGCAGGGATTCTATGGAAGCCGAAAGCTTTCTGCACAGCTTCGCAAAATGGCCGACCTGCCCGACTACGGGCTGGCGCTGATGGTGGAGCGAGGCTGCGCGGGTGGGCCGGCCGCGGCTTCGTCCTCGGCCAACCCCAGACAGGCCCCGGCGTTGTGCCCGATGCAGGGGATACCTTGAATCTCCGGGACATCCGGGTTCGCCGCGGTGGTTTGGAAAAGAGGCGGCGAGTTCGGGACCATGAACGGCACACACGTCATGGTGAATTGGTCTTGCTCCTCACCCCCCTGGCAGCCCTGAGCCAGTGCAGCGCTCGGTTCCGACGCGACATGCAGTGCGGCCATGGGACCTGCCGCGGCCGCGACTATGAAAGCGCCGGTGAGAACGAGTCTCCGGAGCGGGACCGAATAATTCGCCATTCCGCGATTCTAGGAGCCGATCGGTTGATTCGTGCATCTTTGCACCGTTGGCAGGCCCCGAACCGCCGAAGGTGGTTAGCGCCACGAGTGCCGGTTGGGCCGTGACAGCCTTACCCAGCAACGGAATACGCCGCACCGAAGGACGCGCGAATGGCATCTGTGAATCGACTGCCAGGTTGCTGCGGCACCGGCGATAAAGCGATGCGGGGCGCACCGTAATGTGCAGGTGGTCGAACTACAAGCGAGGTGATCCGCGATGGCGAGCCCTGATCTGACGAGCGCCGATGCCGGAGGCGGTGCAGCGCAACAGGTGACGTACGAAACCCTCGACGACGGCCAGATCGCCCGCATCTGGCTGAATCGTCCGGACGCGCAGAACGCCCAGTCCCGCACATTGTTGGTGCAGTTGGACGAGGCGTTCGGCCGCGCGGAGGCCGACGACACTGTGCGGGTGGTGATCCTGGCCGCGCGCGGCAAGAACTTCTCGGCGGGCCACGATCTCGGGTCGGAAGAGGCGATGCTGGAGCGAACGCCGGGCCCGGCTCAGCATCCGACGTTTCAATCGCACGGCGCCACCGTGCCGGCGATCGCCGAGCGCACGTATCTGCAGGAGTGGCACTTCTTCTTCGAGAACACGCGCCGGTGGCGGGATCTGCGGAAGATCACGATCGCCCAGGTGCAGGGAAATGCGATATCGGCCGGGCTCATGCTCATCTGGGCGTGCGATCTGATCGTCGCTGCCGACGATGCCAAGTTCAGCGACGTGGTGGGCGTGCGGATGGGAATGCCCGGCGTCGAGTACTACGCGCATCCATGGGAATTCGGCGCTCGGAAGGCCAAAGAGCTTCTGCTGACCGGTGATTCGATCGACGCCGATGAGGCGTACCGCCTCGGCATGGTGTCGAAGATCTTCGCGCGCGATGAACTTGAGGACAAGACACTCGAATTCGCCCGCCGGATCGCCGAGCGCCCGACGATGGCGGCGTTGCTCATCAAGGATTCGGTCAACGCCGCCGCGGATGCGATGGGCTTCACCGAGGCGCTGCGCCACGCGTTCCACATTCACGAACTCGGACACGCGCACTGGGCGGCGCACAACGAGAACCGCTACCCGGTCGGGCTGCCGCCGAATGTGCCGGACTGGCGCACACTCGGCCCGCCGAAGCCCGCCCGCCGTGACGTGCCGTGACGTATAACTAGAACCTGTTCTAGCGGTAGCGAAGGGGTTTGCGGTGGAGTTGTCCCTGACGGGTCGGACGGTGTTGGTGACGGGCGGCGGCAGCGGCATCGGTAAGGGTGTGGCTGCCGCTGTGGTGGCCGCCGGCGGTAACGCGATGCTCGTCGGCCGCAACGCCGACAGGCTGTCCAGCGCGGCCGACGAGATCAAGGCCCAGGGCGGCCCCGGTTCCGTGCTCTACGAGCCGGCCGACGTGACGAACGAGGACGAGGTGGAACGGGTCGTCGAGGCCACCACGGCGTGGACCGGCCGCCTCTACGGTGTCGTGCACTGTGCAGGTGGCAGCGAGACGATCGGGCCGATCACCCAGATCGATTCCGAACTGTGGCGACGCACCGTCGATTTGAACATCAACGGCACCATGTACGTGCTCAAGCACTCGGCGCGCGAACTGGTGCGCGGTGGCGGCGGATCGTTCATCGGCATCTCGTCGATCGCAGCGAGCAACACGCACCGCTGGTTCGGCGCATACGGCGTTTCCAAGGCGGGCATCGACCACATGATGCAGCTCGCCGCCGACGAACTCGGCGCCTCCTGGGTGCGCGTGAACTGCATCCGCCCCGGCTTGATCCGCACCGAGCTCGTCGCACCGGTACTCGAATCCCCGGAGCTCAGCGGCGACTACGCCGCCTGCACGCCGTTGCCGCGGCCCGGTGAGGTGGAGGACATCGCCAATGCCTCGCTCTTCCTGCTCAGCGATGCCGCCAGCTTCATCACCGGTCAGGTCATCAACGTCGACGGCGGTCAGTTGGTGCGGCGTGGACCCGACTACTCGTCGATGCTCGAGCCGCTCTTTGGGGCGGAGGGTCTGCGGGGAGTCGTCTCGACCTGACGAGTGAAACCCCCGCTCTCCTGACAGCGCGGTAACGTCGGCCCGTGGTCACCTTGGACCGACTGGTCAACGTGCTGGGGAGCTACGGCGTGCGCCTGCGCTTCTGCCCGATCCCGCGCTCGACGGAATTGGGCAGCGTGGTGATGCACGAGGTCACCGAGGGCCGCACGATCACCGGTGACGTGCTGCTGGCGATCGGCGCGCGAACGGTCAACGAGGCGCTGCGATGGGCGGTTTCGGCGCGCGCGATGGTGGTGTTGCTTCGAGACGGCGACAACGACACGACATTCGCCGGCATGGTCGAGGGCGTCGCGGTGATGGTCGTCGATCCGGCGGTGCCGTGGAGCGAACTCTCTGCCATCGTCTACGGGCTGGTGCTGGAAGGCCGGGAAACGGAATCCGGCCGCGGCCCAACGGATTTGTTCGCGCTTGCCGACAGCTTGGCCGAGTCGGCTGGCGGCGCGGTGACCATCGAGGACCCGCTGTCACGCGTGCTCGCGTACTCGACGATGCAGGAGAACGCCGACCGCGCCCGCGTCGCGACGATCATGAACCGGCAAGCGCCGGAGTGGTTGCGTGAATACTTCGCGTCGCAAGGCGTGTTCACCCATCTCACGTCCTCGGACGATCCGATGTTCGTCGCGCCCAACGCCGATCAGGGCCTGTCGGGCCGCACGGTGGTCGCGGTGCGGTCGGGTCGAGAGCTGATGGGTGCGGTGTGGGTCTCGTCCCCGAAGCCGTTGGTGGATCCCGAACTAACGGCGCTGACCGACAATGCCAGGACCGTCGCCCTTCACCTGTTGCGCTCGCGCGCCAGTGCCGATCTCGAACGGCAGGTCGAATCCGATCTGGTGCTGCGGCTACTCGACGGAAGTGCCGACGCCGCAGCGTCGGCCAGCAGGTTGGGGCTGTCGCAGGGGCCGGCGCGGGTCATCGCCGTGCAGGCGTCGATCGACGGTGAACGGGATGCGGCGCTGCTGCTGGCCTTCGAACGCGCGACCGCCGGCTTCGGTTGGTCGCGTCCGGGTCGCAGTGCGCTGGCGGGCAACACGCTCTACACGTTGATGCCGGGCGAACGGGTCGCAGGCGCCCGCAAGTGGGTCGACGCGTTGAAGGCAGCGCTGCCGGACCGGGTGATGGTGGTGGCCGGCATCAGCAAGGCGGCCGTGGCCGTCGACCTGCCAGCGGCACGGCAGGAGGCCGACGAATGCCTGGCGCTGCACGAGGTCGGGCCGAATGACGCCGTGCCGCCCGCCTACGACGAGTCATGGGACGAGATCCTGCTGCAGCGTCTTCGGACCGCCGCACGCGCGGGACGTACGCCAGACAGGGGACCGGTCGCCGAACTGCGCCGCCACGACCAGGACCACGCCTCCGAGTACATCCCGACGTTGCGGGCGTATCTGGAGGCGCTGGGTGATCCCGCCCAGGCAGGGCTGCGCCTGGGCGTCCACGAGAACACCGTGCGGTACCGCCTGCGCAAAATGGGGGAGATCACCGATCTGCCGCTGGAGGACGCCCGCAAGCGCCTCGCCATGATGATCGAACTCGCCGCGATCGACACCGACTGAGCCGCCACGATCGGACCGGCCCGACCAGGTCATTGTCGGATCGCCACAACGGCGACCCGGCCGATTGTCCTGCACGGGCAAGTCGGAACGCACTCGTCCGGCCGACCATGGAGTCAACGAACAGACTTTTTCAGTGATGGAGGGATGGCAATGGTCGGCGGCGAGCGGATTGACGGTGGACCGCGGTCTGCGATCGTGGTCGGCGCCGGCATCGTCGGCTTGTCCACGGCGTGGTTCCTGCAGGAGCGCGGTGTCGACGTCACCGTCGTGGACCGCAGCGGGGTCGCCGCAGGCGCCTCGTGGGGCAACGCCGGATGGGTCGCGCCCGCGCTGACGCTGCCGTTGAACTCGCCGAAGACGCTGCGGTACGGCCTGCGCTCGTTGCGTGACCGCAACGCCCCCCTGCACATCCCTTTGACCATCGACGGTGCGTTGTGGCTGTTTCTGATCCAGTTCGCCGCGAACTCTCGTTCGTCGGTGTGGAACCAGGCGGTGGCGGCCAACGTGCCGCTGAACCAGGAATGCATCGAGGCTTTCGACGTCTTGATCTCGAACGGGGTGGACGCCCCGGTGACCGACGCCCCGATCACCGCGATCTTCCGCACCACCGACGACGCCGAGAAGACGATGCGCGAACTGCGTGCCCTCGAACGCGCCGGGCAGGAGCTGTTCGTCACCGGCTTGTCCGGTGAGGCGTTGCGCGAGCAGGTGCCCCTGGCTTCGCCCGCGATCACCGCCGGCATCAACATCAACGGCCAGCGCTTCGTCGACCCTGGCCGTTTCGTGCAAGCCCTGGGCCGTGCGGTCGAGGAGCGTGGCGGAAGCATCCTGACCCATGACGTGCGGGGCGTGTTCAGTTCCGGCAACGGCGTGGTGGTGCAGCCCTACAGCGGCAAACATCTGACCGCCGACAGCGCGGTGATCGCCACCGGCGCGTGGATGTCGCGGCTGGCGGGGCACCGGCTGCGCGTGCCCGTAGAGTCCGGTCGCGGTTACTCGTTCACCGTGCCGGTGGATCGACCCATCCCCGGACCGATCTATCTGCCGGATGCACGCATCGCGTGTACGCCGTACAAGGGTGCGCTGCGAGTGGCAGGCACGATGGAGTTGCGCGATCCGCACGAACCGGCGATCCCCGAGCGCGTCGGCGCGATCGTCGACTCGGCGAGCCCACTCCTGGAGGGAGTCAGGTGGGCCGAACGCAGCGACATCTGGGTGGGTCCGCGGCCGATCACCCCGGACGGCAGACCGCTGATCGGTGAGATGTCGCGCAACGTCTACGTGGCGGGCGGGCACGGCATGTGGGGACTGGCTCACGGTCCGGTCACCGGCCGGCTCCTGGCCGAACAGATCACGACCGGCAAGCAACCCGAAGCGCTGCGGCCCTTCGATCCGCTCCGCCGCGCGGTCGCATAGGCCGAGCAAGCACACGACTTTTCTGCCCCTCGCGGGGCACGGCGAGTCGTCAGGGGCGGCGCTGCCACAGCCCGTGGCCCGCCCCTGACGGCAACACCCTTCGAGAAAGGACCGAACATGACGAGCATGACGAGCACCGACCGCGTCTGGATGACGCGCCGTGCCTACATCAAACTGCAGGCCGAACTGGCCGAGCTGAGGGCCAAACATCGACCCGAGGTGTCCGACGACGCCACCGACGATGACGCCGCCCGTACGGCGGAGGACCGAATGCGGTCCAACCGGATCCACCGGATCGAAGACCTGCTCGCGAACGCCGTCGTTGGCGAGAACCCGCCCGACGATGGCGTGGCTGAGCCGGGCATGGTCTTGACCATCCGCTACGACGACACCGGTGACACCGAGACGTTCCTGCTCGGGATCCGCGGTATCGAACCCGCCGAGATCGAGGTCTACTCGCCGCGGTCGCCGCTGGGCGTCGCGATCCTCGGCGCACGGCCGGGGGATCGGCGAACGTATGAGGCCCCCACCGGTAAGGAGTTACGAGTGACGCTCCTGGAAGCCACGCCCTACGAGGGCGCCATCGACTCGGCAGCCGGCCGACTCCCAGCTTGATTGCACGGAAGGACCGAAAAATGACAAGTGCGCAGCGGATCTGGATCTCGCGGGCGGCCTACGAGCGGTTGCAAGAGGAGCTCGCCACACTGCGCGAGCTGTGCGCGAACGCGGTCGGCGACGAAGACGCCGACGAAAACGCCAGCGCGATCAAGCGGGCACGTCAAGCTCGTATCCAGCAGATCCACGAGATGCTCATCAACGCTGTCGTCGGTGAGGATCCGCCGGACGACGGTATCGCCGAACCGGGCATGGTCGTCACGGTGCGGTTCGACGACACCGCCGAGATCGAGACGTTCCTGCTCGGCGTGCGCAGCGCCGAACACGGCGACATCGAGGTGTACTCCACTCAGTCGCCGCTGGGCGCGGCCATCCTCGGTGCCCGCCCCGGTGAGCAGCGCAGCTTCCGGACACCGAATGGAACCGAGCTGTCGGTCACGATGCTGACGGCGGTGCCGTACGGCATGCACAGCGACGACGGGACACCTGTGAACGCGGCCGGCTGACCGGCGCGGCCGCGCCGCTTCGCCGAATGGCTTTCGGTCCGCTTCGGCGCTACCTAAGATCGAGGTCACGAGATTTGGGTACATGACCCCTGGCCCCGCGCCGAAGGGAGCGTTACGTGACCGCCGAAGTGACCTCGGTTCCTCAGCTGGAGGTACGTCGCCCGTTCCCGGCCCGAATGGGCCCGAAGGGCACGCTGATCTACAAGCTCATCACCACGACCGATCACAAGCTGATCGGCATCATGTACGTGGTCACCTGCTTCGTGTTCTTCTTCATCGGCGGGTTGATGGCCCTGTTCATCAGGGGCGAGCTGGCGATGCCGGGGCTGCAGTTCCTGTCCAATGAGCAGTACAACCAGCTGTTCACCATGCACGGCACAATCATGCTGCTGTTCTATGCGACGCCGATCGTGTTCGGGTTCGCCAACCTGGTGCTGCCGCTGCAGATCGGCGCCCCCGACGTGGCGTTTCCGCGGCTCAACGCATTCTCGTACTGGCTGTTCCTGTTCGGCGGGCTCATCGCGATCGCGGGCTTCATCACCCCCGGTGGCGCGGCCGACTTCGGCTGGACGGCCTATGCGCCGCTGAGCAACGCCATGCATTCACCGGGCGCCGGCGGTGACCTGTGGATCATGGGCCTGGCCGTGGCCGGTCTGGGCACCATCCTCGGCGGGGTCAACATGATCACCACCGTGGTGTGCATGCGCGCACCCGGTATGACGATGTTCCGGATGCCGATCTTCACCTGGAACATCCTGGTGACGTCGATCCTGGTGCTGCTGGCCTTCCCGTTGCTGACCGCCGCGCTGTTCGGGCTGGCGGCCGACCGCCACCTCGGCGCGCACATCTACGATCCCGCCAACGGCGGTGTGCTGCTGTATCAGCACTTGTTCTGGTTCTTCGGCCACCCCGAGGTGTACAT